>NZ_JBFSVK010000007.1:0-209517 GCF_041467855.1 Vibrio sp. 10N.247.311.51
CCCGCATCATCAGCTTGGAAGGCTGAGGTAATAGCCATTATACGATGCACGCACATCGTCTTAACGAGTTTGATAATGCCACATCTAACTGAAAACGAAACCTTTTTCTTTCATTTTTATTCTAAGTGCTCGCATAACCACCACTCCGCTAGTTTTTCCATCATGTTCGGCATTTTCAGAGTGAATAAAATGTGACTAAAATCTCTAAAAAAGGAGGGCGAGAAATAATAGTAAATGTCATGCTGTTTTTGCGATAAATCCGCCTTAATTTATAAACTTGTTTTAGTGGTACTTGGCTGTCATAAATCTCATGAAAATTAAGGAATTTGGAGTGTTAACATAAACTGATTTTTATTTGTGTTTTGGCGTCCACTAATAACAATCTGAATGCATAAATTTAACTTATCAGCCGGTCAAAATATTCAGTAAACTAATCCCAAATGAGTAGAGTTATAGGCACTTCTAAGGCTTTGCAGAAAAAAGTAACGAGTTCAGTTGATAATTCACGCAAAAGTCTCGTCATTCCGTCTATCGTTTGGTACATTTGCCGCACATTTTGTCTCCCCTAAAATACCCATGCCTTCTCAGTTCCGAATTAACAAAATTGTTGAAATTGGTGACACTCTTCACCGCAGTGGCTGTGCTCCTTACAAGCTAGAGAAATACACTCAATTCTATGCAAAAAAGCATGGTGTTGACGTGATGATCCAAGCAACGCCAACTGCGATTAACTATCAATTTCCAGACGATAACAACGCCGTTATTCTTAAGCGTCTAAAGCCTGCGTCAATTAACCTGAGTTTGTTGGCCAATACGATCATTCGTATTAACCAGCCAAGCAGTGAGCCTGTACCAGAGCCTGTCGGCTACTCCAAATTTGTGACTGCACTTGCCAATATGGGTATTCCGCCGGCCTATTTGATGCTGGTGGGCAGTACGTTGGAAGCGGTGGGCTTTTCCGCGTTATTGGGTTTGATGGTTTGGGTATGTCAACAAGTTCTTCATTCACGTCGCGCTATCGCGGTTGAATTCATCTCGGCACTGTTAACGGGTATCTTTGTGGCGTTTCTGGCGAGTACAGGGTTGCCGATTCCGGTGTGGGCGTTGTGTATCGCCTCGATTGTCTTGTTTGTCCCCGGGTTATCCATAGCCAACGCATTAGAATGTTTGGCGTTTAATGATCTAGTCTCTGGTACCAGCTTGCTTGGGCAGAGCGCATTAACGCTGATTAAGCTGTTTGTCGGGATTATCATGGGGCTCAACATCGGTGAAGCGATATGGGGACAAGCGGTTTCCATCGACTATACCAATGCGGTACCGATGTGGATGCACATATCGGGCTTGGTGCTGATCTCTGTGTCTATCGGTGTGATGTTTAATGCTCGCCCTAAAGACATCTTGCTTGGCTTACCAGTAGCGGTTCTCGGTATGTGGGGCCCATTCTATCTAGGTTTTGATAGTGGTTGGGTTGTCGGCACTTGGGTTACGACGGTTCTTATTACTTTGTACGGAACTTGGATTGCTAAAAAGATGGAGCTCACGGGCTCTATTTATATCGTGCAGGGGATTATCATCTTGGTTCCGGGTAGTCGAGTATTAGTGAGTGCCAGCCAGTCGGTGTTTGAACAATCGATTTTACCTATCCCGAGTATCGGTTTGTCGGCGTTATTCATGTTCTCGGCAATCGTGGCAGGGCAAATCACCGCTTACTCGATTTACTCACCAAAAGTCGAACGTTAAACTGTTCCGCTTCTCAAATTTTTAAACAAACACAGCTTAGCGGCTGTGTTTGTTCGTTTTAGGAAGGGCTCTTTTTTAAAGACAATTAGCTCTCCGTAAAACTTGTTAGATTTATGCTCGCTAAGCCTAACAAGAGTCATTAAAATGAAGCAAATTCTATTTAAATGAAGTATTAACGTATGTCTCTAACTCCTTGCCCGCAATGCCAATCTGAATATGTCTATCAAGACCAAAACAACCTAATCTGCCCTGAGTGTGCCTATGAATGGAATCCGGAAGAAGAACGTTTAGAAAGAGAAGCTGCGCGTGTTAAGGACGTGAATGGTGCTGTGTTAGAGACTGGAGACAAAGTAACTTTCATTAAAGATCTTAAAGTGAAAGGCAGTTCTAGCGTATTGAAAATTGGTACTAAAGCCGTGATTCGACGTATCAATGAAGGCAAAGACCATCAGCTAGATTGTAAGTTGGATGGTGGCGGTGAAATGCTGGTTACGGCGAAGTACGTTAAGAAGCAATAGTCGATAATCGGTCAAAATTGCGAGTTGCTACTGAACTAAATAGCGTAAAAACCGGAGGAGAATCAACATTATATGGACATGGTTAAAGCTGCTCTTTCGCATTCAACTGCCTTTCATCACTATGTGAATGCCTGTACTGAAGATGGGTTAGATATTTACACGGGCATTTCTGATGGCAGTGATGCCTATTTGGAAAAACGAATTGCTTATTCAAAAGGTGAGGGCTTGCCAGAAGGGTGGACGCCTGCTTCTACTTATTTTTGTTTCGAGTCTGGCCGTATTCTTGGAGTGATAAGAGTTCGTCATGGTACCAGTCCGTACATTCACGATGTCATTGGACATATCGGGTATGAGACCCTGCCGCAAACCAGAGGGCGGGGTATCGCAAGTCATATGTTGTCTTGGGCTCAACGCACGTATTGTCCGAAAGCGCTATTATTACGTGTGAGAGGGGCAATATAGCTTCGCAAAAGGTGATAGAGAAGTGCGGTGGACAATTCCTGAATACCTTTTATTCAGAGCAAGATAAACACGAAGTCTTACGTTACCAACTAGAACCAAAATGAACATTTAAGCGTGGCATTTTTGGTTGTGTCGGGGGCTCTGAATTCCGGCTTAAACGAAAATGAAACCATAGCCAATTATTGTTGGAGGTATTTTGAAGTATTCAACAAGACCGGCTCAGTCATCAGATTATGAATTTCTGTTCGAGCTTAAGAAAGCCGCTGAGTTTGAACCGATCAAGGCCGTATTTGGTTGGGATGAGCAGATTCAACGAGTTATACACGCCGAAGAGTGGGCAGAAGAACGACCTGAAATCATTGAATATCAAGGTCAAGCGATTGGCAGTGTGTTGTTGCAAGACAAAGGCGAACATTTCTATTTTTGTCGATTCTTCTTACTGCCTGAGTATCATGGAAAGGGCATTGGCAGCCAAGTACTGAAAGATTGCTTAACTAAGGCTGACAGCCTCAATAAACGCATCGAACTTTGTTATCTACAAGGTAATCGAGTTGGGCAGTTGTATCTGAGATTTGGCTTTGAAATCACCTCTCAGAACGAGCAGTTTGTCTATATGTGGCGTAAATAGACATTCATTCAAAATGATCACACCGTGTCTGTAACTTGATAGGCACCTGACACCCATCTAACGTAAAACCTTGTAAAGCTCCCTATGCTTGATGACTAAGCGATTACACTTAGAAAAGATCGAGCGTAAGGGAGTGTGCAATGAATTATTACCCGACTTCAAAAATCGTGGGTGAACAAAGGTTTGGTTTTGGGCCTAGATTAGGTCAAACAACCTATTATTCTCCTGTAGAACAGTTGGATAAAAAGCCATTCGTTCACCAAGCTATACAAGACTTACCGAGTACCGAATCTACTCTGATTAAAGTAGGAGAGAATCGTGTACAACGAATGAAGGCCAAGGGTAACGAACAACAGATGCAAGCTATGAAGAAAGAAGCGCAGTCTTTTCTTCGAACGCAGTATCGACAACAAGCTCAAGCTCGCCACCTACAAAGCGTTGATACCCCTTATGGTTTTCAAGAGCGCATCATTCAGTTTTGGAGCAATCACTTCGCCATCTCGGTCGATAATCGAAAACTGATGCCCTTAGCGGCAAGTATAGAAAACGATGTGGTTCGCCAGCATTGGAATGGTAACTTTGGTGAGATGCTGATGGCTTCTTCTAAACATCCTGCGATGCTTCTGTATCTCGATAATCAACTCTCGATTGGTCCCAATTCAAAAGTCGGAAAGCGCCGTAATAAGGGACTCAATGAGAACCTCGCGCGTGAGATTTTGGAACTCCACACTCTTGGCGTTAACGGTTCTTACACTCAGCAAGACGTCATTGCCTTAGCAAAAGCTATTTCAGGCTGGGGCATTAAATTTAAATCTCCTGATGCTGGGTTTCGATTTGCTAATAACCTGCATGAGCCAGGAAGTATCACACTGCTTGGAAAGGCTTATTCTCAATCCGGCGTCTCGCAAGGAGAGTCGTGTTTAAAAACCTTAGCGACCCACAAAGACACTGCTACACACTTGGTTGGCAAGCTTTGCCAGCATTTCATTGGCGACATACCTAAAGAACTCTTAAATCAAATGGTTGCTGAATATCTGAAAGGTGAAGGAGATTTGCTGCCTATTTATCGCTTGTTATTGAACAGCGCTGAGGCGAGTAAACCTAACCCCAATCGTTTTAGACCGCCGAAGGAGTGGCTGTTTGCCGTCCTTCGTAGTGCCGATATTTCTTTAAACGAGAAACAGGCATTCAATGCTCTCAACAATTTAGGGCAGCCTCCTTTTAAACCGGGTTCACCAGCAGGCTGGTCGGATCAAGACAGAGACTACAATAGCCCTTCGGCGTTGACTCAACGTATGCAAGTTGCGAATAGGCTTGCATCTGCTGCAATAAAATCGGCTAAAGCGTCGGGAGTTAAACCGAAATCGGTAGTGGATAAAGTGATCGCGGGTTTATATGGCGATGCTATTGATGAACACACTCAAATTGTATTGAACAAAGCCGACAGCGCTGCAATGCAACTTTCCCTGTTGTGGCTAAGCCCGCAGTTTCAATATCGTTAGGAGTGGGTATGAAAAAGTCAGATTGTTCTCAGAATAAAGCGCCACATAGTATTAACCGCCGTCAGTTCATGGGCATTGCGGCGGCTGTTGGCGTCAGTGCGATACTGCCATTTCCAAGCTTTGCAAAAACAGCTTCAGACAATATCTTAATTTGGGTATCACTGCGTGGCGCGATAGATGGTTTAAATGTTGTAGTGCCGCATGCCGATCCTGATTACTCTAATTTGAGACCCAACATCGGATTGAAACCAGAACAGCTACTGAAGTTGGATGATTTCTTTGGGCTTCATCCATCTCTAAAGCAATGCCATCAATGGTATGAAAATAACGAACTCAGCTTTGTACACGCTTGTTCAACCGCTTATCGCGAGCGTTCACATTTTGAAGGACAGAAGATATTAGAGAATGGCACTTCCGACCCGTTTAACACCGTAGGATGGATTAACCGTTTACTCTCGTTGAGCTCAGAAAAATACGATGGAATAGCGATTGATTCGGGCTTACCACTCATCATGCAGGGCGAATCGACCGTGGCAAGTTGGTACCCAAACCGCTTAAAAACACGCGATAAACAAACGGAACTGCTGGAAGAGCTGTTTCAAAGTGACCAAATGCTGTCTTCAAACTTTGAAAGTGTCATGAAGATAGATCAATTGGTGGGAGACCAAGGTGTCGGCAAACAGTTTAAATCATTGATGGGTAAAACAGGCGATATCTTATCGGCTGATAACGGACCAAACATCGCAGCGTTAGAACTCGGTGGATGGGACACTCACGCCAATCAAGGTAGCGTAAATGGTAGGTTGAGCAATCAACTTAAAACTTTGGATGTTGGGTTAGCGGCTCTCAAGGCTTCACTAGGTGATCGTTGGCAGAAGACAGTGATCATCGCGGCCAGTGAGTTTGGTCGAACAGCAAAAGAAAATGGCACTAAAGGCACCGACCATGGCACTGGCAACGTTATGTTTATTGCGGGTGGTGCGCTGCCATCGTTGAAAGGAGCGGGTGGTAAGGTTATTGCCAATTGGCCGGGCTTGAGCCAAAGCCAGCTATATGAAGGCCGAGACCTTAATCCAACGACTGATATGCGTTCGGTTATCAAGGGCGTGCTCAACCAACATTTATCGATAGAAGTGAAACAACTCAACGCTATCTTCCCTGATAGTGCCGATATTAGACCGATGAATCTTGTTTAGAGGTTTACCAAGAGACAGTTAGATGCGATTCAGTCGTTTTGAATCGCTTTCTATTTGTGACTCGCTTGTTTACGATTTAATCGCCAACAGTGCTCCGAACGTCACTAAGCCAAATCCACACGCTTGATTAAGCCTTTTCTTTGCTCTTAATAGATGCTTTTGCAATGTATTCGAAGTAAACAGCATAGCGACAACGCCAAACCATAAGCCGTGAAGAACGATCATGTAAAGCCCATAGCCAAGTGCGACATGCTGGTTTTCTGCGTCAGGTGAGATGACTTGGCTGAAGATGCTCAAGAAGAACAACATGGTTTTTGGGTTGAGCACGTTACATAAAAAGCCTTGGGCTAAATAGCGCCAAACACTGGTGCTTTGCTTTGCATCTTCCGTAGGTGCAAGCTTGTTGTTCGCACTCAAGATACCTTTTAGTCCTAGATAAATAAGGTAGCCTGCGCCTGCGTATCTGATCATGTCAAACAGCTGCTCATTCTGTGAGATTAAGTAACTGATTCCAAGCATTGAATAACTGATGTGAACACAAATGGCTAAACTCACACCTATTGCAGTCCAAATCCCTGCTTGTCTTCCTTGATTGACACTGTTTTTTAAAACTAAAACGAAATCAGCGCCTGGACTAATAACAATCAATAGTCCCAATACTGCTAGGCTTAACCACTCCATAATGACTCCAACTCTTTATATTTGATGAGCCAGCATTGTATGGTTTTTTATTGCTGCCTATAATCGAAATGAATTCCACCTATCTGTGAGAAAAAATCACACATGAGACATTTGAAAGCATTCCATATTTTCCACGTTGCAGCGCATTCGAGCAGTTACAGTGAAGCGGCGGATAAACTCAATATCACACATGGCGCAGTCAGTAAGCAGATCAAGGTATTGGAAAATCACTTATCCCAAGTTTTGTTCTACAAACAGGGCAGGAATGTGTGTCTCACCAAAGAAGGGGAATTACTCAAAAGTTACACAGAGCAAGCGTTCCAAGCCTTGGAGACTGGGGTCCACAAGCTTAATCAGCTGAATCATCACGCGTTGGAAGTCTCATGCGAACCCACATTGACCATGCGTTGGTTAATGCCTCGACTCGGTGATTTCTATAACGAATCCGGAATTGATGTTCGATTGTCTACCGCAGGTGGACCTGTGACATTAGGCGCAACTGGTTTAGATATGGCCATTCGCCGGGACGACTTCAACGTAACCGAGCATTACAAACAGATACCGTTGGTCGAAGAATGGGTTGGCCCTGTGTTCTCACCTGATTATTGGCAACAGGTCAAAGACAAACTAGCCGATGTGAAATTACTGCACAGCGCCACGCGACCAAACGCTTGGAGCCACTGGGCATCCATCACCAAAGATAGTGAATTTGATAGCCGAATGGTGTCGCAAGCTATTTCAAACCAAACCTTTGCACACTTCTATTTTTGCTTTCAAGCGGCCGTTGATGGGCTAGGAGCGGCTCTTGGTTCTTATCCATTGGTGGTTGATGATTTGCATAGAGGCAACTTAATCGCGCCGTTCGGCTTTGTACCTTCCGGCCATCAGTACATATTGCTCACACAAGATAGCAACCATGATGAGCCAGAAAGCCCGTTTGTGGTGTGGCTAAAGAATGAGTTGTCACAGTGTGTTCCAACTTTATAGGAACGATAGTCTGACCTAGCAGTGTGCTTGTCTTATGTCAGACTTTAGTTCGCTATTGTGGGAATCACTCAATAGGCAAAGACAGTACACCGCCATTGAGTTTGACTTGTTTTAGCCATTCGGTTGGAATTCCACCGTCTTCTTCGTAGAAACACGCCGCTAATACCGCACCAATCACAATCGCACGACCGCAGCTGTCACCACCACACAAGATATTGTCGCGAATGCCTTGTTGATAACTCTGAGCACCCGCAATGATGCGTATCAGCAAGGGGAACGCAGCGCTCAATTCACAATGCAATCCAAACTTCTTCGCGGCATCTGTAATCGAAAGCTCTGGATCAGCCAGTGCTTCGTCGATTTGATCGTGTATGAACTTGCTACAAGTTTGTCGCACCATTTCTACCGATTGCAGTGGCGAGTTGCCCTGAATTGCTGCTTGAATCAGTAGGGTGATGGCTTGCGCCCATTCCACGGCTTTGTCGTTGTTGTTGGTCACTCGTACCGCGCTCTCTACCATCGCTGGCAAAGTGTGAGAGGTATAAGTACACGCCACTAATGGAATGATCTTTGAGACTGCGGGGAGCTGTGTATCATCCGCGCCACAGGCTGTAATTGGGGCGTTTGCCAATTCTAATTGATGGATGTTCAACAAGCTCATACGAGTCGCTTTATCAATGTAGCCTCGCCAACTACCACCAAAATCAAACCAGAAGCGGAAGTGTTTGATGTAGCTCGCTTCATCGTATTTTTGGTTGTCAACTAAACTGTCGACCATCGCCAATAGCTGAGCACCATATTGCGATTGTTCACCTGCGGTTTTTCCTTGGTGCGCAAAGTAGCCTTTGTCTTGATAATCGAACCGATTCGGTGAGCGAAATTCAGGCTCAAAACCAGCCACGTGTAAGATCCTCTCTTGGTCATACAGCCAGTGCAGCCCCATTGAAGCGGCGTCTCCAACCAATGCGCCGACAACGGCGTAAAAAGCTCTTTCTTTATGATTGTCCATGTTGAGCAATGTCCTTGAGATGAATCAACGTAGTTCGATACGTTAAGTATAGTGATTAGACGAGTATTTTGCTGTGTTTCTAAGAAGAAATATGAAGGAATAAATCCTGATTGGTCAATAACTTAAACCAATCAGGTGAAATGGGTAAGGGTGATGAATAGTTGGGCGAGTCGGTACTTCTGATTAATGACGTTACTGATGGTTAAGGTAAGCACTAGAACGTTGCTCAATTACTTTGAACAGGCGTGAAAGCACAAAGCATAAAGCAAAATATACGAAGCCTACAATCAGCCAGATCTCGAAGATCAAACCTGACGAGTTTGCCATTTCAGTACCAACGAAAGTCATCTCTTGGATCGAAATCAGAGACACAATCGACGTGTCTTTAACCAAAGAGATTGCTTGGCCAGCCAATGGCGGTGTGATGGCCGTTAATACTTGCGGGCCAACCACAAATCGATACTTAGACAACGCCGATAAGCCGAGCGAGTCAGCCGCTTCCCATTGCCCTTTTGGAATACTTTCTAAGCCAGCTCGAATCACTTCTGCGATGTAAGCCGAAGAGAGCAAACCAATACAGATAACACCAGACGCTAAGTTTTCCCAAAGGTTAGCAGGACCAAACAGAAAGGCTTGAACAGCGTTAATATCGCCGTTGTGTTCACGCAAGATACTTTCTAAACCAAGTAATGGAATCAGTTGGTTAGAAACGAAGAAATAGAATATGAAGACAAAGACCAGTGGTGGAATATTTCGAACCAACTGGATAAAAATCAGCGCAGGTGTACGAAAGAAAGCAATTTTAGAGTGCCTTGCAACGCCAAGTAATGTGCCAAAAGAGAGTGCTAACACCATGCTCCAGACACTCAAGCGCAGTGTGGCGATCAAGCCTTGGAAAAAGTACGGGACGTTACCTTCGGATGGCGGAATAAAAATCAGGGTAAACGCATCTTCCCAGCGCCACTGGTAGTTAATACCAACAGCAGAGCGATAATAAAGCCAGCCTGCAAACACACAAATGACAGCGAGTAACACACCATCTAAAAGAGTAAGGCGTTGATACCAAGGCTTCATATGAACGTTGGGCTTAGGTGTTGTTAATGCGCTAGTACTACTCACGTCATTCCTGTTTAAACATTAATTATTATTGGGTTGTTGCTTGGATCTAAGACGAATCAAATAAAGCTACTTAAAAAGGCTACTTAAATCGTCGATGAGAAGGCAGTGCAAACAGTGCACTGCCTTGATTTAGATTCGACAGATTAGCTCATATTAAAAAGTGAGCTCAACTTCAGATTACTGACCTTGAGCAATCTGGTCTTGCCAATCTAAAGTAGAGAACCAGTACTCGTAACGCTCTTTCAACCAACCGTCTTCAGTACGTGCTTTGATCCATTCGTTGAAGAACTCTGCCTTGTCAGTTTCACCCAGGCGAACTGCAAATGCTTCGTTACCTTTGGATAGACGCTCTTCAAATGGAATAAATAGCGTGTCTGCGTTTTTGATCGCTTCGTGTTCTGGTTTCGGGCTAGACGCGATAACCGCGTGCGCGTTGCCGTTTAACACTTCTTGGAATGCTTGAGCATCGTCATCGAACTGTAGAACTTTCGCTTTAGGGAAGGTTTCACGAGCCACTTGAACTGTGAACGCACCACGACGAGCAGCAATTTTCACGCGACGAGAATCAAAATCAGAGATCTGAGTAAAACCTTCCGCTAGCTCTTTATTAGCAGCCAGTTGAACACCAGAGTGCGAGTATGGTTCAGTGAACAGTACGCTTTTAGCTCGCGCTTCAGTAATAGACATACCGCCGATGATCACATCAAACTTGTTCGAAAGTAGAGAAGGGATGATGCCGTCCCATGCCGTAGGAACGAACTCGACTTTCCAACCCGAATCTTCGGCAAGGCGTTTCGCCACGTCGATTTCAAAGCCAACAAGATCGCCTTGTTTGTTACGCATCGCCCAAGGAACAAATGTCGACATACCAACGCGTAGAGAGCCGCGTTCGTTGATTTTGTCTAGGTTAGGCGTTTCAGAAGCAAGTGCAGGCAAACTGACGGCAAGCGCAAGTAGGGCTGTAATTGCGGTTTTAAATAGCTTCATGCTGATAAATCCTTATTGTGTTCGCCAGTTAGCTCCGAGCTTATGCTCAAGCCAAGCTGCAACGGCAGAAAGTGAAAGTGTAAGTGCAAGGTAAATGATCGCCACAGAGAACCAAATCTCAAATGGCATCGCGGTTTCAGAAACGATGTTTCTGGCTTCGGTTGTTAGGTCAAAGATAGCCATGACACTCACAATCGAAGAGTTTTTGATAAGAGAGATCACTTCATTAGTCAAAGGTGGCAAGGTGCGTTGCACCACCTGAGGAAGAATCACATCCCAGTAAGTATAGGTCTTTGATAAGCCCAAAGATTGAGCTGCTTCAAATTGTCCTCTCGCAATACCATTTAAACCAGCACGGAAGATTTCGGCGGTGTAAGCACCTTGGAAAAGTGCCAAGGCTAAAACGGCAGTGCTAAAACGATCCAGCCCTAACACGGGGCCAAACACAAAATAGAGTAAATAAATTTGTACTAATAACGGCGTGTTACGAATCAACTCAACATAGCTGGTGGCTAAGGTGCGTCCAACCACAGAATTTGAGTTTCTCAATAGCGCTGTCGTTAAGCCGATGAACAGCGTCGCGACCAAAGAAATCAGAGAGATATTGATAGTAACCAACAACCCTTCGACTAACTCTGCAGGCCACCATTCGCCATCTTCATAGAAAGCAATATAGTCCGGCACGCGCTCCCATTGCCAGCTGTATCCCATGGTTTGTGCGCCAGAATCGAGAATCCAAACAACAGCAGCCACCAATACAACAATTTGTACTAGAGCGGAAAGGGCGGGTTTAATAATTCGAATCAACATCAATAAGTCAGGATCTGATTTAGGAACGCTTGAGTACGTTCATGTTGAGGGTTTTCAAAGAGCGCTTGTGGGGTATTCGATTCCACAATTTGTCCTTCATCCATGAAGATAACGCGGTCGGCCACTTGTTTTGCAAAGCCCATTTCGTGGGTGACACACACCATCGTGATGCCTTCACTCGCCAGTTCAACCATCACATCGAGCACTTCGTTGATCATCTCCGGATCAAGCGCTGAAGTGGGTTCGTCAAACAAGAGTAATTCCGGCTTCATACACAGGGAACGGGCGATAGCCACACGTTGTTGCTGGCCGCCAGAAAGTTGCACTGGGTATTTGTTGGCTTGTTCTGCAATGTGCACACGCTCGAGATAGTGCATTGCTATCTTTTCGGCTTCTTGTTTGCTTTTTTTAAGCGTACGAATTGGAGAAAGAGTAAGGTTCTCAAGCACGGTAAGATGGGGGAATAAATGAAAGTGCTGAAACACCATCCCGACTTGACCCGGTGTGTTGAACTTACTCGGGAGTACTTGTTCTAGCACGGAAAGCTCGCCACTTTCGAAAGGTTCTAGCTGATTGATGCAACGGATCAAGGTTGATTTACCCGAACCAGACGGTCCGCAAATCACCACTATCTCTCCTTGTTCAATATTTAAATCGATATCCTTCAGGGCATGAAAATCACCATACCACTTGTTAAGTGACTTAAACTTAACCATTTCCTTGAGATTGTTCAAATCGTTGTTCATACCTAGTAAAGAGACAGGTTTACCTTAACAATATAGAAATATGATTGCACATAAAATTAGGGACTTATGAGAATTTAATAGCATCTTGTAGGGCAAATTAAAAAGCAGCGCCCAAAATGAACGCTGCTTCTGTTGTACGAAAGAAAAAAGTAATGGGTTCAGTCAGATGTGAAAATTCATCTTTGTATGATCACTATCTTTGTTTTCTTTCTTTTTCCCGATTCTTAGTGAATCGCAGACTCTAGAATCTCACGTGTTTTCTCTGGCGTGATTGCTTGATTCTCACCAAGTTGTAGGTAGCCGTGTGATTCAAGTTGAGCGACAACATTGTCAATTGCCGTTGCTTTGTTTGTTTCGTAACCGTCGAACATGGTTGCTACGTCTAGGCTGTGGTAGAAGGCTTCGATTGCAGCGATTGTGCGTTCTGCTAAATCAGCGCCCGCTTCTAGGCCAAATACGTTACGACCCATTTGCTCTAGCTTGCCACGTTTCGCTTCAATTTGGTTACGAAGTAGTGAAGGTTGAACGATCGCAAGTGAGCGCGCGTGGTCTACGTGCCATAGTGCAGTGAATTCGTGGCCAATCATGTGTGTTGCCCAATCTTGAGGAACACCCGTACCAATCAGGCCGTTAAGCGCTTGGTTTGCTGTCCACATTAGGTTTGCACGCCATGCATCGTTGTCACGCTCGTCGTATTGCTTACCCAGTACAAGCAGGTTCTTAAGCAGTGTTTCTGCGTAACCGTCCTGAACCATCGCGTCTGTTGGCATCGTGATGTATTGCTCACATACGTGAACCCACGCATCAACTAAACCGTTGATCAGTTGGCGCTCAGGTAGAGACTTCATTACATCTGGGTCCATAACCGCAAACTTAGGCTGTACTGCAGGGTTAAGGAAAGCAAGCTTCTCTTGAGTCGCTTTACGCGTGATTACTGCGCCCATGTTAGATTCAGAACCTGTTGCAGGAAGTGTCAGTACCGCACCGATTGGCGTCGCTTCAGTTACTTGGTGTTTGCCCGTTAGGATATCCCAACCGTCGGCGTCGTATTTAGCCGCTGCAGCAACGTATTTAGAACCGTCGATTACCGAACCACCGCCAACCGCGATAATGAATTCTACGTTTTCTTCTTTAACAAGAGCGACTGCTTTGTCTAGCGTCTCTTTTGTAGGGTTTGCTTCAACGCCAGAGAACTCAATCCAAGAGTGATCTTTCAAAGATTCTACAACTTGGTCGTAAACACCGTTGCTCTTGATTGAACCGCCACCATAGATGACCAGTACTTTCTTTGAAGTATCAACCGCTTGGCTGATAGCGTTGATTTGGCCTTGGCCGAAATGGATAACAGTAGGGTTAACGTAAGTAAATTGCATCAGAGATTCCTTGTGTAAAGCGAAATTTGTTATTTTGGTTTATTGCTCAATTTCTATATTTGCATATTAGTACAGTAATCTAGGTCAATGAAGAGCTGTTCCTCCAAATAAATTGCCTATTTCTACGAACTTGATATTCTTCCTCTGCTTTAGCTTACTTACTCTTAGCACTTGGAATGGAAAGTCGCCACTTATGAAAACACTCGCGCAGTTATTACAGTCTTATGTAGAACACAAAGGTTGGGATGACCTTGAAGGGATCAGAGAAACTGAAATTAGCGGCGTGTGGTTGTATAGAAGTAGTGGCGGGAATCAGCGTCAGCCATTTACTTACCAGTCTGGCATTATCATGCTCGGACAGGGCAAAAAGAACATCTACATTGGCGAAAGGCCAGTGACTTACGCTGCGGGTGATTATCTTGTGGTGGGTGTGCCAATGCCGTTAGAGTGCGAAGCCTTGCCTGTTAATGGCGAGCCATTGCTTGGCTTGTCGATTAGCATTGATTCTCAACGTTTACATAGCTTAGTCAAAAAGCTCGAAGATCAGGGCTTTCTAGAGAGCTACTGCAACAAGCACAAACAGAACTCGAGCGGCTTAGAATCGACGCCAATGGAAGAGCAAATGCTAGAGAGCTTTACCCGATTGGTGAAAACGCTACATTGCGACATTGAAGCCAACATCTTGGGCGATGCCATGGTGACAGAGATTGTCTACCGCGCATTAACCGGTTCAGAAGGGCGTGTGCTGTTTGATTTAGCTCATCATGATGGACATTACGCACGTGTTGCCAAAGCGCTGTCTAAAGTGCATGAAGAGTACGACCAAACCATCACTGTTCAATCGCTTGCTGACGAAGCCAACATGAGCGTGTCTGCCTTCCACAATGCATTCCGTAATGTGACGTTTGAGTCACCTCTTCAATATTTGAAGAAGGTCAGGCTCAACAAAGCCAAAGAGCTGATTCAACTAGAAGGCCTGCGAATCAGCGATGCTGCTCGCCGAGTCGGCTATTCGAGCCCATCCCAATTCAGTCGCGAATTTAAGCGCCACTTCAATACTACTCCAAGAGCGGTGTAGTTCTTTAAATTGTTGATTGGCGGGAGAAAGTAGAAGGCTTCACCGCTCTAACGAGTTTGTTTAGCCCCATAAAACCAGTCGCTAGAATGCCATACCAATAGAGACGTTAAACGTATCCTCATCAATGTCATAAGGTAGATCCTCACCCTCTGACTCGCCGCTGTCCACTTGGTAGTTTCTCCATTCCATTTTTAGCTCTGCAAACTTCCATTTAGTCGATACACCGAGGGCGTTGAAATAGGTTGCGTCAGGGTTGGCCGCGTCATCAACCTCGTCGCTGAGCTGAGCGCCACCTATGCCGAAATTATAATAAGGGCGAACCGTGATGCGTTTAAGCGGGAAGCTGTAACCTGCGCCGACCTTTAAAAACGCCATGCCTTCACTGATCGCGTCTTGGTCGTAGTCTTCTAGCTGGTCATCACGCTTTCTGTTCTGGTACTCACCGCCAATCTCAAGTAGGTCACCACGAAACATCAGGTCGACGTATTGAGATGAGAGTTTATCACCCTCCTGATACCCCAAGCCGAACGCAATATCAGCCATAGAGGGAGCGGAAAAACCTGCTAATAGAGCAGCTAACACTCTTGTTTTAATGAGCTTTGTCATTGCCGAATCTCCTTAGTTCAGGGCGTTGTATTTCTTATCAATCATGCAGTTTCTCAACACAGTCGCATACATGGCTTTGTTATCTTCTTCGGCCTGAGCCCCTGCTCGTCGGCCGCTAACTCTACCGGATACCACACCAATCGCCGCACCAGTCTTGGCAGCGTCAGATCCAGAGCCACCAGAGATAGCGCCAACAGCAGCGCCAGCCGCCGCCCCTTTAGCAGCGCCTTTTACGCCACTTCCTTTCTTGGTTTCTGTAGGTGCTGTCAGCGTTGACTCAGCAACACCTTGGCATGTCGCAAGCTCTTCCTGAGCAACCTCAAGGGTCACGTTGTCGTAATTGAATGAAATGTGAGTGGCTGGGTCTGTGATGTAGCCACCACCGGCAAGAGCAGAGAGGGAGGTCATAACTAGGCTCAGGCCTAACAGTTTCGTTCTTTTGTTCACTTTCTAATCCTCAAGTTGACCAAACAAATTCGTTTAATCATTGATATTGAACTCTCTTCGAGGTCGACAAATAGATTTAAACGTTATGAAGCGATAAGTGATCTTCATGTTGCGTGCATACTATCTTGGTGGGCATATGTTGGATAATGACCTTGAAACATAAGAGTTATTTGTCTGGTGCATAACATGTTTCAGCTATGAGCTATTTACTCAGGCTGTTGTTGAGAGAGCAGGCTTAGAAAAGGGACAACCTATGAGAACATCACTCCCTTGTTAATCAAGATGAGCAAATGTATTGAATTGTAGGTAATTTCAGTATGTTGGTATTTGATTTTCTAATTTATTATTAATGTATTTATATAGTAAAAGTGCTCTAAAATAATTAGTTATTTAGGTTAAGACTTTATGCACGTATATAAGAATAAAAATCAAACAATACAGTCAGTAAGCGGTTTTTAAGAACTTTAGTGTGAACGACCTATCAAATTCTTTCTAAATTACCAAAATTATTCCTCACTCTATCTGAGAGAGTATTCATGATTGTTGAATATATCTGAAAATAGAAAGAATTTACTACTCGGTTAGCGACCGTATTGCGGATAATTAGTCGTGTTGTGACTAATTATTCTGTAACGTGCTGATTTATAGTCAAGTAATAGCCTGACGGTTATCACGTTTCTCCTAAAACAATTAAACTAACATGGCGCTACTTTAATCATTCTTCCAAATACGATTGTTAAATACGTATACCTATTTTATTAAAAGGATAATACCGATGAGTAGCGATATCATTAAAATTTCAAGAAACACTGAAAACGCACCAATTAATTCTGTATCTACACAAACGGTCGCTTTTTCTCATTATAATAACTTTTCTGCTCAACTTCCGATTGACCCTAAAACGGGTGAAATAGTCGTCGGTGATATTAAAGATCAAGCCGCACAATGTTTGAATAATATAAAAGCGATTGTTGAAAGCATCGACCATGTTATGGATGATGTCGTGAAGATTAATGTTTTCGTTAAGAATATTTCTGATATCGATGCTATTGATGAAGTTTACAAAAGCTTCTTCCACAACAGCCTGCCAACACGTACTGTCGTGGGTGTCGTTGCACTGCCAAACAGCGATGCGCTAGTACAAATGGATGCTCTCATTTCTAACGGTGAAGGCACTAAACCACAAGCACCTTGCGCGCTAATTAAGGTATCAAGAAATACGGATAATGCACCTCAAAGTACTGTGTCCACGCAGACTGCAGCCTTTTCTCACTACAACAATCTTTCAGCTCAGTTGCCTATAGATGTAACCACAGGTGAGTTGGTTGATGGTGGTATTGAAGCGCAAACAGCACAATGTCTATCAAACATCAAAGCTATTCTAGAAAGCATCGGTCATGTAATGAATGATGTGGTTAAAACGACTATCTACCTAAAAAATATCGCAGATGCGGAAGTGGTAAATGAAGTATGTGCTAAATTCTTCCCAAGCTATGTTCCTGCTCGTACCGTTGTTAACGCCGCTGAATTACCAATGGGTGCTTTAGTTCAAATCGATACATCAATTTCACATGGCGACGGAACACCGCCACAATTACCTGAAGACACTCGCTTACTGGTAATAGAAGCCAATAATACCGATGCTGCACCATTTATGCCTTATTCGCATACTGTTGCTTTCTCTCACTACAATCATATTTCAGGGCAATTACCTTTAGATCCGAAAACAAATGAAATTGTTGCTGGTGGGGCAAAAGAACAAGCTGAGCAATGTTTAAACAATATTAAGGCGATAATTGAACGCGTTGACCATAGCATGGACGATACGGTGAAAATTAATATTCAACTTAAGGATATTTCAGATATTGATGCGGTAAACGAAATCTACACCACATTCTTTAATGCTGAGTTGCCTGCAAGAACGGTAGTAGGGGTTTCAGAAATCCCACTGAATGCTTTAGTACAAATTGATGCAGTCGTTTCTAATTGTGAAGGGACACCTCCACAAGACGTTGTTGCTTAAATCAATTGAACCCTTCTCGATAATATCGATCAGATCTCGGCTTTAGTTTCCAAACAGGGAGCAAATTTAACAGGCCGTGATCTGATCCGTTCACCTCATTACTCAAGCCAATCGAAGCGACACACCTAAGCTTATCCCGTAAACATGGTATTTATAAGGTTGAAGTGTTTTAATATGAAAAACAGACGCTTAACGTAATAAAGAAACCCGTTTATGCAATTTCGATCCATTTTACTGCTATGCCTTACCCTAATAGGGTGTTCGTCCAATCAAGAGTTGGTACCCGACCCAACAACCATCACGCTATTTTATGGTGATACATCCATCTCCGCAGGTGTTTTAGAGGATAAAACATTCAATTCAGTCCTTGCCGATAGGGTTGAAAGCGTTACGTTTTCGGGCTCAATATCAAAGCAAGACTCAGGCTATTTTGTCGATATGTTAGTGATTCGAGAAACAAAAGAGCCACGTTCAACACGACAGCTGAACACCTCGCTTCTAATGAAACCGGGAGAGTTAGTAGATGTTGGCGGTGTGAATAACGATGTGTTCAGGGTAATCCTCGAGTAACAAAAATAAAGTGTTCAATTAATCTGATTTTTTGCTTTACCTCAACCTAACTTCAAGTCTTAAGCTTCTCTTACTGATTAAGAAGGAGCTTATTATGCAAAATAACTACGTAAAAGAACTCGCCGTTAAAACTTACCAAGAAGACCTTGAGAAAGAGTACATTAAATCTCGGGCTCAGCCATTCCACGCCCCAAGTTTTATCGGTGGGGTGCTGTTGTCAGTTGTATTGGTAGGACTGTTTTAATTTATGCAGAATTTTTGATCCATTGCTAACTCTCAATATCTCGATTTGATGCACTTTAATGCATACGGCACAATCGCTTAGGTTGAATTGTGACGCTAATGTCGAGAGGAAGTATGGCAAGTCCAAGAGTGTTAAAGGCGCAGATTACTGATATTACCTGTGGCGAGAATGTCACTATCATCGAACCAAATAACGTTTATGGTTGTGAACTTAAAGATGATGTGTTCGTTGGCCCCTTTGTTGAGATTCAAAAGAACACCGTGATAGGTGCGAGAAGTAAGATTCAATCTCACACCTTTATTTGCGAGTATGTGACCATTGGAAGTGACTGCTTTGTTGGTCACGGAGTCATGTTTGCCAACGATTTATTCAGAGAGGGCAAGCCAGATCCTAATCCAGACAGTTGGGGACGTACCTTGATAGCTGACAACGTCACGATCGGTTCTAACGCTACGGTTCTGTCTGTGAGCATTTGTGACGGTGCAGTAATTGGCGCGGGCAGTGTGGTAACAAAAGACATCACCGAAAAAGGTATCTACGCAGGTAACCCAGCCAAGAAATTGAGAGATTTACCGTAACCGAATTAATAAGCCACGATTCATGAATCATAAGGTGCGGCTTTTTAGGGAAACATTAGAGTATTTGTCATGGATGTATTTTTACACTTACTTCAACTGAATGACGCAAGTGCGCTCTTGGATTTTGAGGTCGAAAATAGAGAGTGGTTTGAGCAATTTGTCCCAGCTAGGGAAGACCGTTTCTATTCCTATGAGGGTGTTGCCGAGCAAATCACGAGCTTTCTCACTGAATATGAGAACGGTGAGGTGATCCCTATGTTGATCAAAGACATCAATGGCACTGTATGTGGAAGAATCAACATTCGCGATATCGACCAAAGCTCTGACAGTGGAGAGCTAGGCTATCGAGTTGGTCATTCCTTTGCTTCAAAAGGCATTGCGTCTAACGCAGTAAAGCAGTTTCTAGACTATTTGACGCAGCAGACCAACCTTAAATATGTTGATGCCTATGCGTTAGTGGGCAATGTCGGTTCCAACAAAATCTTATCCAATACAGGTTTTGAATTGGTCGAGCATGTTGAGAACTACGCGGTGTTCAAAGGAGAACATCAAGATGCCAACTATTATCGTAAGTCGATATCTACTTAAGTAACGATGTAACTGTTTGATATTTAATATTTGTCCTATGATCAATGAGATAATAGATTTAGACAAGATGAGCTAACACCAATTGTGGTGTGAAACAATACAGAGATCAGTTTATGAACATTGTGACAGTCTATAGTGGTAATCAGCAGGTATATGCGAATTTGTATCAGGGCTATGCGGCCGAGTTTTCAAAGATCATCGGCGATAAGCCAGACGAGTATGGCTTGTTTGAGATTTATCCGACGCTTGGCGATACCGTAACGGGCTATTTACTTTACATCGACGGTGTTCCAGCTGCGTTAACAGCCATTGAAACTAAAGCCCCAAATGAGTTTGAGATTTGCGACTTCTATGTGGTGCCTTATTTTAGAAAAAATAAAGTCGGCAAGCAGTTTATCTGTGAGTTGTTTGAACATCTCCAAGGCAGTTGGGAGATCAAGCAAGTACTGGGCGCAGAGCATGCAGTTAAGTTCTGGAGAGAGGTTGTTAGCGACTACACCTCAGATAATTACGTAGAAGATCAATACCAAGACGAAAAATGGGGATTGGTAACGAGACAGCGCTTTAATCACGATACTAGTGCAAAGTAAATCTTTATACATTAGAAGCTGGCAGCGTCCTTCTAGCCAGCTTCGAGCCTTTTTATTTCAAGGTTTAAGGTTACTTCTAGGTTTTGGCCACTTCTAGATTTACAGTTATTTCTGAGGTTTATTCCGTTCGATTACGCTAATTGCGATCGCTAAAAACAGGATGTCTTTCACTAAAAAGAAGTTAGTGACTAAGATGCCATCCGATACTTTCCAAGCGTTTGGCGTTGTAATCAGGAAGCTAAGTGTCACAACAAAGATAGCCGCTGCCGCAATGCCTGAATAGAAAGCTACTGTCGGTTTCTTAAATCCAACGATCAGTCCAACCGCGACAATGATCTCCGCGCCACCCACCATGTTAGACACAGCTTGCACTGAGAACAGATTGTAAAGCCAGTTCATTGCTGGATGATTTGCGATTAGCGGTTCAATGAGCATCGCTTCGGTTGGCGTAAACTTATAAATACCAATCCAAGCTAACACCAATGCTACGCCAATCACGCCTAGGTTGTATCCGACGTTACTCTGTTTTAAATCATAGGTTTGAACATGCATAAAAGTACTCCATTTAATAAAATCCCTGAATATGACCGCAATAGCTCAGATTAAATTTCGCGCCGTGAATAATACTTAATATATTTATCTTAAAACTTAATAGGTAACGACTTATTGTCTCGATAGGAACTTAAAGGCTGGTGATGTTGAAAGCCAAAGCAATGGGTAGGCGATAGTGCTGTTCAAAAGGTTCCGCGAGTTTTCCAATTTTTGTTTTCAACATTCGCGATTTGGATTAGATTACGCTGATGTTCACTCTAATTATAAGAAGAGTATAACCAGTGAAAATTCATAGAATTAACCCGACCAAACGTTGGTCTGATGTAACTGTTTTTAACGGTATCGCAAGCTTTGTGGAAGTGGCTGAGACGGATACAACGGCAGGAATTAAGAGTCAGGTTCAGCAAATCTTCGAACAAGCTGAAGAAATGATGAGTTTGGTCGACAGTGATAAATCTCGCGTATTGTCAGTGACTATTTATCTAACGGATTTCGCTAACTTTGATGCACTGAATGAAGTTTGGGAAGCGTGGTTCCCTGAAGGTTGTGCGCCAAGCCGTGCATGCGTGAAAGCAGAACTTGCTAACCCTGAACTATTGGTTGAGATGTCGTTTATGGTTGCTGCGGGTGAAAAGTTTCAATAAGCCGAACTATCGGTAGAAATAAGCTTCGTCGATACAAGCAACGATCAGATAAAACAAAGCCACTCAGGTGAATCACTTGAGTGGCTTTTTAGTGTTCTAGGTTATCCGAAACTAAATCGGATTAGGCATTAAGCGAGACCTTGATCTCTTGCCATCTGCTTCGCGATTTTTGGTGCGTGCCATAGACACGGCAGCAAGATGAACGATACAGGAACGGCTGTGATCACAATGAACGACTGTAGAGCGGAGATGCCGCCTGAACCCATTGAGATAAGTGCGATCGCTACCGCACCCATGATGATACCCCAGAAGGTACGTACCGCTGCGTTCGGCTCTGTAGTGCCCGTCATTACTACACTGATGGTGTAAGTCATTGAGTCACCTGTTGTCACGATGAACGTGGTCGTCAGGATCAGGAACAGAATTGCAATCAGAGTTGGGAACGGCAGTTGCGCAGTAATTGCTAGAAGAACCGCCGGAAGGTTGAAGCCTTCGAACGCACTAGAAATCACACCTGGATTCTCTAATTCAAACGCTAGACCACTACCACCAACGATGCTGAACCAGAAACACGTTACAAGCGGTGCAACGATGCTAATAGAAACGATCATTTGGCGAATAGTACGGCCACGTGAGATACGAGCAATGAAGATAGCCATCATTGGGCCATAACCTAAGAACCAACCCCAGAAGAACACAGTCCAGCCACCTAGCCATGCGGTATCTTGGCGGTATAGCGCCATTGGGATGAAGTTATCAACCATTTCGCCCATACCTTGCAGGTAGCCATCAACGATGAAGCTCGTTGGGCCAACAAGAAGGATGTAGCCGATTAGACACACAGACAAGATGATGTTGTAACGGCTTACCAGTTGGATACCTTTGTTCACGCCGCTCAAAGCAGAAAGCGTGTACATTGCGATAGCAAAGATAATAACAACACTTTGAGTTGCAAAGCTGTCTGAAATGCCAAACAGTTCGCTTAGCGCGTAGCTGATTTGTAGGCCAAGGAAGCCGATAGGGCCGATAGTACCTGCGGCTACAGCCACAATGCTGCATGCGTCGACAACGTTACCAACCCAGCTGTTAATCGCTTTGTCGCCAAGTACTGGGTAAAGCAGAGTGCGAGGCTTAAGAGGAAGGCCTTTGTCGTAATGCAAGTGCATTAACACGATGGAAGACAAACCACCTAAGATTGCCCATGCAAGGAAACCCCAGTGCATGAAAGATTGTGATAGAGCATTGAACGCCATCGCTTGAGGATCTGCGTTGCCATACAGTGGCGGAGCTGAAACAAAGTGAGCGATAGGCTCTGCGGCTGCCCAGAACACACCACCGCCGGCTAGCAGCGTACATAGGACGATAGACATCCATTTAAAGGTGGTCATTTCAGGTAGGGCAAGCGTTCCTAAGCGAACGTGGCCGGTGCGACCTAGTGCAAGCACTAAACCGATAATGAAGTTGAGAAGTAGTAGGACTTGCCAGAAAGCACCGAACCATTTAGTTGAATAACTAAAGCCGATGTTTACAAGTTCGGACAACACGGAGGTGTTGGTGAAGGCTAGGATGACAAAGAGGGTTAAAAAACTGCCACTAAGCCAAAAGACTGGGTTTCCGAGTTCCAGTTTTTCACCCAAAGATTGAGCTTTATTGAAATCGATAGAAGTAGATTCTGCGTTGATGTTTTCGTTGGCGACTTGCGTCAAGTTGGACATTATTTCTTCGCTATATTTGGCTCTTTCAAGCCTATGTATTTCTCCCACACTTGCATAGAAATGTGAGGTTCGTCAAAAAAGCCGCCGATACTAACACATTTGTTATCAAAAAGTGGGCGAATTCCCAAAAGAATCCCAAATCGCCTTTAAATCACTACTTTTTGGCTAGTTTTGATACGAATTTTTTTCTCGAATCCAAATCACATTTCTGATTTTTGAGACGTTATTTTTTAGCTTTCCGAAATAAATTAATATTAGTTGTTGGTGCAAAATAAGTGTCGACTCATTGCATGCTATAAACAAATTAATGCGAGTCATTTTATAAATATTGAATATTTTAGGTGTTAAATTGGCGCTGTTACCTACAGTTGTTTTGCGAAGAGATTTAAGTGGCGAGGAAAGTCCCATTTAAATTAAACATCTTGAAACAACAACTTAAGGGATAGCTAACATGCACCTAAATCAAGGAAGAGTGGCCAAGAAGGTTTTTACACTCAGTACGCTCACCGCGTCATGCTTAATGGCGTTCAACAGCTATGCGGCTGTGGATTGCTCAACGTTAGAAACGTGGGACTCTGCCACTGTATACACAGGTGGTGATCAGGTTTCACATGACGGCAGTGCTTATACGGCAAATTACTGGAATCAAAATAACAACCCAAGCCAATTTAAAGGCGACTACGCACAATGGAAGAAAGTCGATGTGTGTAGCGGCGACGGAGGTGGCGGTACGCCAAATGAAGTACCAACGGCTTCATTAACGGCACCCTCTGCTTCTGACGTGATTACTGAAGGCGATAATGTTGTATTGAGTGCAACAGCACTAGATTCTGATGGCAGTGTGGCTTCGGTTGAGTTCTTTGTTGATGGCACATCAGTTGCGGTAGTCACAGCGGCACCTTTCGAAGCGACTTGGGCTGCAACGTCGGGTAATCATCAGGTTTCTGTTGTTGCAACGGATAATGAAGGCGCAGCAAGTGTTGCAAGTGCGGTTTCTGTCTCTGTTGATTCAGCACAACCAGGGAATGAAGCACCGACAGTTTCAGTTGCACTTTCAGTGACATCTGTTGATGTTGGTGGTGTAGTCACACTGACAGCAACGGCAGCAGATAGCGATGGCACGGTTGATAAGGTTGATTTCTACGTAGCGGGTGCTCTTGTGGGTACAGCAGCAACGAGCCCTTACACGTTAGATTACACAACGACTCAAGCGGGTTCTTTAGCGGTTTACGCAAAAGCAACAGACGACCAAGGTGCGACTGCAGATTCTGCGTTGGCATCGTTGACTGTGAATGGCGCTCCAACAGTGAGCACATGTCGCCCTGATGGCTTATATCAAACTCAAGGTGTCGATGTTCCTTACTGTACGATTTACGATGATGAAGGTCGTGAGAAAATGGGCGCGGATCACCCACGTCGTGTTATTGGTTACTTCACAAGTTGGCGTGCAGGGGATGACCCACAAGCGGCTTACTTAGTAAATGACATCCCTTGGGAACAACTCACACACATTAACTACGCTTTTGTGAGCATCGGCTCAGATGGCAAAGTAAACGTCGGTGATGTGAATGATCCTGAAAACGCAGCGGTTGGCAAAGAGTGGCCGGGTGTGGAAGTTGATCCTGCATTAGGCTTCAAAGGTCACTTTGGTGCATTAGCGACAGCGAAGAAAAAACACGGCGTCAAGACGCTAATATCAATCGGTGGTTGGGCTGAAACCGGTGGTCACTTTGCCACTGACGGTAGCCGAGTGGCTGATGGTGGTTTCTACACAATGACAACCAATGCCGACGGCTCTATCAATCACCAAGGTATCGAAACATTCGCAACTTCCGCTGTTGAAATGCTGCGTAAATACCAATTCGATGGTCTGGATATCGATTACGAATACCCAACCTCAATGGCGGGTGCCGGTAATCCATACGACAAAGACTTCATGGAGCCGCGTCGTCAATACCTATGGGCTTCGTACCAAGTGTTGATGAAAGTGCTACGTGAGAAGCTTGATGCAGCCTCTGCGCAAGATGGCAATCACTACATGTTAACGATCGCGGCGCCTTCTTCTGGTTACCTGTTACGCGGTATGGAAACATTCGATGTAACCAAGTACCTCGATTACGTGAACATCATGTCTTACGACCTTCACGGTGCGTGGAACGATCACGTAGGTCATAACGCAGCCTTGTTTGATACAGGTAAAGATTCAGAGCTAGCGCAATGGAACGTTTACGGCACGGCGGCTTACGGTGGTATTGGTTATCTGAACACGGATTGGGCTTACCATTACTTCCGTGGTTCTATGCCAGCAGGCCGTATTAACATCGGTGTGCCTTACTACACTCGTGGTTGGCAAGGCGTAACGGGTGGTGAGAATGGTCTTTGGGGCCGAGCAGCACTGCCAAACCAATCTGAATGTTCAGCGGGTACGGGTGAAGGAGAGAAGAACAACTGTGGCCATGGCGCTATTGGTATCGATAACATGTGGCACGATACCGATCCAAAAGGTAACGAAATGGGCGCGGGTTCTAATCCAATGTGGCACGCGAAGAACCTAGAGAAAGGTATTTGGGGTTCTTATGCTGAAGCTTACAAGCTAGATCCTGTGAATGATCCTTCAGATGTTCTAACGGGCACTTACACGAGAAACTACGACAGCGTGGCGGTTGCACCTTGGTTGTGGAACGCAGAGAAGGGCGTATTCCTTTCGACGGAAGATAAACAGTCTATCGACGTGAAAGCGGACTACGTTATCGACAAAGAGAT
This sequence comes from Vibrio sp. 10N.247.311.51, assembly GCF_041467855.1. Classification (NCBI taxonomy): domain Bacteria; kingdom Pseudomonadati; phylum Pseudomonadota; class Gammaproteobacteria; order Vibrionales; family Vibrionaceae; genus Vibrio; species Vibrio sp. 10N.247.311.51. The sequence continues at coordinate 26,157 of NZ_JBFSVK010000007.1, forward strand.
CGGCGGCATCATGTTCTGGGAACTAGCAGGGGATTACAACTGTTATGTACTCGATGCGAATGGCAACCGAACCTCTATCGATACCACTGAGCAAGCGTGTAATAGTGGTAACGGTGAGTTCCACATGGGTAACACCATGACGAAAGCTATCTACGATAAGTTTAAGTCCGCGACTCCATATGGAAACAAAGTAGCGACGGGTGCTATCCCAACAGAAGCGCTAGATATCGCGGTATCGGTTGGTGGCTTCAAGGTCGGTGACCAAAACTACCCAATCAACCCTAAGATCACGTTCGCGAACAACACAGGGCAAGCTCTTCCGGGTGGAACTGAGTTCCAATTCGATATTCCTGTGTCTGCGCCTGATAACGCGAAAGATCAATCGGGTGGTGGTTTGACTGTGATTGCTTCAGGTCATACTCGTGCGGATAACATCGGTGGATTAGATGGAACCATGCACCGAGTGGCGTTTACTTTGCCGACATGGGAAGAGCTTCCTGCTGGCGGTGTGTATGAGCTAGATATGGTGTATTACTTGCCAATCTCTGGCCCAGCTAACTACGCGGTGAATGTCGGTGGTGTTGATTACGCATTTAGCTTCGAGCAGCCAGATCTACCATTAGGTGATATCAGTTCAGGTGGCGGTAACCCTGGCGATGGTGGCACCAACCCAGGCACATGTGATACAGCAGGTTTAGCGGTTTACCCAGACTTACCTCAGAAAGATTGGGCGGGTAATCCAAGCCATGCAAACACAGGCGACCAAGTGGTTCATAACGGTAGTGTTTACCAAGCAAACTGGTGGACAAGTTCTGAACCGGGTAGCGACGGTAGCTGGACTCAAGTTTGTTCTTAATTTAATGCTAAGTAATCTCTTTATAGACAATAGAGCGTAGTAATAGGTAATAAATGCGAATGCTTTTAAGTCTATTTATCAGGATGTTAGTATAAATTAAGTCATCAATTTAAACGTAAAATTAAAACGCCGAACTGAATCCAGTTCGGCGTTTTTGTCATAAGTCACAGATTGCGTATAGAAACCCTTGAAAATATCGACACTCGTTCAGTAAAAAATAAAAACATGATATAAAACAGTCTGTATATAAGAGAAGTCACAGCGTTACCTGAAATTATAAATCTACGGGGTAATCTTGAAAGTCAGACGTAAATACATTCTTAATTTTTCAATTGCGATCGCCGTCGTGTCGATGATTCTTTCTGCCTTTCAATTCAATCGAACTGAAAGGTCATTGTTGGAATCTAACCAACTGTTTTTTCGTACGATTGTTAACGCGAGCTACGATATTGTCGACACCACAGTTAATGAGGCGATAAAGACATATCTTAAAGGAATTACGGATACCGTTGCGTCTCATGTATGGCATACCACGCCAGAACAAGAAGTTGAACAGGTAAGCCAAATTGCCCGTGAATTACACATTGGACAATCGGGTTATATCTATTTGATGTCACCTCAAGGCGTCCATCTCTATCATCCATTCTTGCAAGGTCAGAAGCGTGGGCATCTTACTCATATCCAAAAACAGCTCACTATTGACTCTGGCATGATCGAGTACTTTCACGCTAACCCTCATGAAATAAGCCGTAGAGCCAAAGTCGCTTATTCGATGAGGCTCCCGAGTGGCAACACTTTGGTTGCGACGACCTATAAAGAAGAACTGATGTATTTGGTCGATCTTGAAGGTTTAAAAGACAAACTTAGAAAGTACGCGTTTGGTGATAGCGGTTATGTGTACATTGTCGATCTGCAAGGTAACTTAGTGCTTCATCCGGATTATGAACATAAATCATTGAAATCCTTAATAGGCTACTCGTCTGAACTGCTTATTGATCGAATCGCCACCAAACCAGAAGGTCAATTCAGTTACTCGATTTCCAGTGATAGTGGCACGACCAACAAAAAAATCTTCTATAAGTTTTACCCTTATCTTAATTGGGTCATTTCTGCAGGTATCTTAGAGCAAGAGCTTAATCGAAATCATAGCCTGTTGTTTATTAGTTTGATGGCTTTGGTTGTAAGTTTGTTGAGCATTATTGTCGTGTTGGTGCTTTACCTGCGGCATCGTCATCTTAAAATCCTGGATGTAGCAAGCCTCGATTACCTTACTGGGCTTCCTAGTCGACGGAGTTTCATCGAGCAGCTAAAACTGAAAATTACTCAGAATTCACCTTATCCGATAACGAATGTCGGCGTCATCTTGCTTGATATTGACCATTTCAAACGGGTCAATGATCAATACGGTCATGCTCAAGGCGATCGAGTTATCTGTGCGGTCGCAAAGTCACTTAAGAGATTTGTTAACCGTCGTCGTTTGATTGCACGCTATGGCGGTGAAGAGTTTATTTTGGTGACGTTTGATTGTGATGAACATGAGTTATTCGAATTATCAGAGGCGTTACGTCTATGTGTTGAGCAACTTCAAGGCTTAGTGTCGCCAGTGACTATCAGCGCTGGTTGTTGCCATGCTCAGGCACTGACTGATATTGAAACCGCTATCGATAAAGCCGACAAAGCGCTTTATCAAGCAAAAGAAAGCGGACGTAACAACACTCAAGCGTATCGAGAGAACGAATATCAGGTTGCTTACATGTGATCGGTTGAAAGCCTCATTGAATTGAAAAGTTTTGTTCACATAAATCGAGCTCTTGAGAACGACAGAGACAAAAAAGCCCAAATAGATCGCTCTATTTGGGCTTTTTCAGAATTATTTGAAAGGCTAATCGCTAATTTAAGCTTTCGCTGCTTTCATCGCTTCCGTTTTTTTTTCCTTTTGCATTTTTGCAAGGAAGTAGATGTTTACACAAGCGATAAAGCCGTTGGTGGCTGCAACTGGCCATGCGTCAATCATGATGCCGTATGCTGTGAAGAGTGCACAGCCAATAAAGTTAAGGACACGCAGACGAACGATATCTTTCATTGTTAATGAAATTGCGACCATAATAGACGCAGCGTAACCTAAAATTTCAACCATATTGAATTCCATTGTTTGACCCTCTTAAATTTGCCGATACTTTGTCGGTACCAATTCTTCTCTTCATGAGATGATTGAGGAAGCTCCGTGCCTCGAATGGTCTGGTTTTGTTTAACGGGGTGAACTATACCAACTCTGTTTTTGTGATTAAACCCCCAAAACGGACAGAAGTGAAGGTTAGCGATTACGCAAACGTTTAATGACCTTTCTGTTAACATAATTACTATTTATGTTGGAGGTTGAATTGATAGTTATTCTTATATAGGTAAGGAAGCCTCGAATGATAAAACGATCCATTTGTGCAACAAAAAGCATAAAAAAAGCAGCACTATTGGCTTTGATGGCTATTGGGCTGACCGCATGCACCACGCAAGAAATACCACCAACACACAATTATGGTGTGGTGACTAGCGGTGACTTTGATTTCATGAAACACGGCGTGATGACGTACTCATGGCACCCTGAATCAGAAAAGGTTTACCTTTCTCAAAAATACGATGAAACCGTGGTGACCGATTTAGTGCGTGATTCGATTCAAGAACAACTCTCAAGTAAAGGTTACCAGTTAAAGCAGGATGGTGTCGGCGATGTTGTTGTAGGCTTTGGATTGGCGGAAGAATCGGAACTGAACGATGAGTCTATCTTCGATGCGATTAAGCTATCTACTGGTGTGCCATTTTACGATGGTGAAGGTAAAGTTGCGGAGAAAGGGTCGTTGTACATTGCGTTTTTCGTACCTAACTCAGAGGTCGTACAATGGCAAGCATTAGCACAGTCTGGCATTCAACCTGATTTAGAGCCAAGCGAGAGCAAACAGCGCATTACTGGCTTTGTGGAAATGTTATTTAGACGCATGCCTGAGCGATAGCATTAGGCGTTTAATGCATTCGTGGAGTAAATATTAGTTGTGGAAAATATGGTCAGATCGCAGATTATACTTTTTTATTTGTAACGAATGGTACAAATACGTAAAGCAACGTAAAGTTCGCGCTTCTTTTGCTAGCATTTGTCTATACTGCTCAAAACGTTAACTTAGGTTTGATTCAATGAAACTGTTTTCCAAATACTCTCTCCCTCTATTAAGTATATTCATTGTAAGTAACGCCGCGATGGTAAGTAATGCAGCTATCGCAGCGCCTTCTATAGTACCAAGCCCACCTAGCCTAGGCGCAAAAGGGTATGTGTTAATTGATTTTAATTCTGGTGATGTGCTGGTAGAAAAAAACGCACACACGAAGTTAAACCCAGCGAGCTTGACCAAACTGATGACCAGCTATGTGGCAGGTCAAGAGATGAAGCGAGGCAACATCTCTGCTGATGATCAGGTACGAATCAGCGAGAACGCGTGGGCGAAGAAATTCCCAGACTCTTCAAAGATGTTCATCGAAGTAAATACCGATGTAGCAATGATGGATCTTTACCGAGGTTTGATTATTCAATCAGGTAACGATGCAAGTGTTGCGATAGCGGAACACGTTGCGGGCTCGCAAGATGCATTCGTCGACCTGATGAACTCTTGGGCGACCTCTCTGAAGCTAGAAAACACCCATTTTGCCAATGCACATGGTTTAGATGCAGACGATCTCTATTCGACTCCTTATGATATCGCGCTACTCGGTCGTGCCATTATTCGTGATTTACCGGATGTGTATGGCTTATACAGCGAACGCTCTTTCAGTTACAACGGCATCACACAGCACAACCGTAATGGCTTGTTGCGTGATAGAAGCTTAACCGTTGATGGCATGAAAACGGGCTACACCTCTGGTGCTGGCTACAGTTTGGCGAGTTCAGCGACACAAGGTGAGATGAGACTTATCGCGGTTGTGATGGGTGCATCAAGCGTTAAGAGCCGTGAATCAGACAGCAAACAGCTGTTGAGCTATGGCTTCCGTTTCTTCGATACACTAAACCCGCACAAAGGCGGCGATCAAGTGGCTGAAGAGAAGGTATGGTTTGGTGAGCAAGACACATTGAAACTAGGTGTGGCAGAAGACACGTTCATTACGTTGCCTAAGTCGGACAGTAAAAAGCTGACTGCATCTATCGAGCTTAATTCTGAACTGAAAGCGCCAATTGCAGAAGGTCAAACTCTAGGTGTGGTTCATTACACTGTTGATGGTGAAGATGTTCAAACTCAGCCTTTGATCGCGCTTGAAGCGGTTGAACAGGGCGGTTTGTTCAAACGTTTAATGGACTACGTTAAGCTGTTCTTCGCGAGCCTATTCTAGATAGAGCTTGTGGCGATAAGCCGCGCTGAAAAGTCGAAATATTATGGGCGTTGTGAGTGAATCACAGCGCCCATTGTTATTTCTACATCAATGAAAACCCCGCGCCGCACTATCTTTATTAGCCGTAGCGGGCTGTTTCGATTACTATACGCAAAATTTAGCAGTGTAGTCACTTATGACGATAGAGATAAAGAACGTAACCGAACCCGAAGTAACCTGTGCCAATTGTCAGGCATGCTGTTGTCGTTTAGAAGTTATGATCATCACAGATACGGGCGTACCTGAAGAGCACATCGCTTATGATGAATGGGGCGGTGAAACCATGAAGCGCTTAGATGACGGTTGGTGCTCTGCGGTAGATAGAGAAACACTGATGTGTACTATCTACGAAAACCGACCATGGATTTGTCGTGAGTTCGAAATGGGCTCTTATGAATGCGTTGATCAGCGCAAGGATGTAATGGGCTAAGACTTTATTTTAGCTATCGATCTCAGTTGAGCTCTAGCTGTTCTTAGAGCTTTAACTATTTCTTGAACTCAAATAATCCGCAAGAAAATCGATAAACACTCGGATTCTTTGGGGCAAATAGTCGCTCGCATGATACACCGCGTAGATTGGTAGCTGGTCGTTACTCCAATCTGCCAATAACCGTGTTAATTCCCCTTTCTCAACAAATTCCTTACCCATCCAATTCGGCAAAGCAACAATACCTAAACCTTGACGAGACATCTTAAGCAGCATTTCTGGGCTGTCTGAAGTGAATATTTGATTTACTTTAATACTGCTGGCTTTGTGGCTCTTGTCGGTAAAACGCCACTCATTCGTAGGCGTCATCAGTGAGTAGGTTAAGCAGTGGTGTTTGATTAATTCTTGAGGCTGTTTCGGTGCTCCGTGTTTCTCTAGATATTCGGGTGAAGCGAAGTAGTGAACTCTGTTATTAAACAACAAGCGCGCTTTTAGGCCTGAGTCTTTCAGTTGTGATGCGCGGATGGCGACATCAATATTGTGTTCATTGAGATTAACGATGCGGTCGTCAACGCTGAGATTAACCCGTATCCCCGGGTGTTGTTCAATGAATGCTTGAAGCGGTTCACTGAGTAACATGGTTGAAAAGGCACTTGGAGCGGATATTTTCAATTCACCTTCTACGGACTCGGTTTCTCGCTTGAGCTGACTTTCTATTGCGGACATTTCTTCTAGGAAGCGGACACAATAAGTGAGGTAGTCTTTTCCTGCATGGGTTAGGGATATTTTGCGACTGTTTCGCTGAAACAGAGTCATTCCTAAATCACTTTCTAACCACGCAATCTTTTTACTGACGGCACTTTGTGTCATGTCGAGTTTATTGGCAGTAGCAGTAAAACTGTTCAGCTGCGCAGTTTCTACGAAGATACGAATACACTCAATTTTATCCATTCCACTTGCCTTATGTCTGCTATCTAAACTCAACCATTCCAAATTGGAATTCTAACTATCATGAAATTAGCATTTATCGTTCGATTTATGAATGATTAAATAATCCCACTGACGTTAATAACTCTTAAGAAAGGTGGCAATATGATTTCAGTGGTGAGTGTATTACTGGTGGTGTTCTTTTTATTGGCAAGCTCAATCAAGACACTTGCTTGGCAGCGTAAAGTGTTTGAAATCCAACTTGGTTTTTTTAAAAGCTATGGATTAAACCGAGTGATTATGTTTCTAGTTGGCATGGTTGAGTTTACTGGAGCTGTATTGTTGCTCTGTGCTTTGGTTGGTTTAGCACATGAACATACGCAAATGATGGGAGGTTTGATATTAGCGAGTACTTCACTAGGGGCGATTTACTTTCATTTGAGATTCGATACGTGGAAGGATGGTATTCCCGCGATGGTGACTCTGTTGGGTTCTGGCTTCTTGGTCATTGCATCGTACTAAGTTTATTCGACATGTAGCGATAGCTATGAGAGGCAAAGGAAATAAGAGTAGGGCACGAAGCCCTACCAAATGGAAACGGTTTAGAACTCAGAAGGCACTTCAAACTCTATCCAGTCACCGGTTGTCGGGTGAATCAATTTTAGGTAGCCAGCGTGCAGATGTAAGCGCTCGCGTTTGTATCCGTATAAGTCGTCACCACGTATTGGAACACCAAGCCCTAATGGATGAGCACAGTGTACTCGAAGTTGGTGGGTTCGCCCTGTTTTAGGGTACAGGTGAACCTTGGTTTTGCCATTATGAGTGCTCACCGCTTGCCAATGGGTCTCTGCATTTCGGCCGTGTTGGTGGCAAACCAGTTGTCTTGGTCTGTCCGTGATGTCGCCGCGCAAAGGAAGGCTGATATAGCCAGATTCACCCGTTATTTCACCATCTAACAAAGCGGTGTAGCGCTTCTCGACGGTTCTATCAATGAACTGCTTCTGAATGTGCTTGTTTGACTCTGCCGTGAGCGCCAAGATCAACAAACCTGACGTCGACATATCCAATCTATGAATAATCAAAGGGCCGGTCGCATCGGGGTAACGCGCTTTAATGCGTGTATAAACAGAATCTTCGATGAACTTACCGGGAACCGACAAGAACTCTTCAGGCTTATTGACGACCACGATCTCGTCGTCTTCATAAACAATATCAAAAGACTTACCTACAGCAGGGTTCACGATAAGCGGGTTATCTTCTAGTTCAATATCACTTAGCTGGTGGTCGAGGATCTCAAAGCTTTTGCTCTGACAAACAGGGTACAGGTTTGCGTGTTGTCGAATGATATCTGTAGGTGGTAATCCCCACCAAAATTCAGACAACGCTAGCGGCTTGAACCCGTGTTCAAAGGCGAAGTTAAGTAGCTTAGGTAGGCAGCAATCACCAGAGCCTTCAAGTGCGTCTTTGCCATCGAGCAACTCGAGTAAACTCTTAGATTGCTTGGCTTGATCGATAAAGCGATAGTGAGAGAGGCGTTGAGTTTCCAACTGCTGTGAAACTGCTTGGTGATCTTGCTTACGGTTTTTCAGTTCACTTTCAATCAAATCAACGTGTGATTGGCGCTCTGCGATCTTCTGTTTCCACTCAATACGAAGTGCTTTTAGGTCACGTTTCTCTTGGCTACTTTGATTACCCAGTTGTTTGAGCAAGTTTGCAGCTGACTCTAGGTTCCCTAATGCTTTTTCTTGGTTTGCTTGCTCTCTGAGTTCGCTACGTTGGGCTTTGTTCGCGGCCATTGCTAACTGAAAGGCTTCGATGGCTTGTGCTGATTCGATTTTTAACCCTTCAAGCTCGGCCAATAATGCGTCTAGATTGTGCGACTGTTGCAGCTTTTCAATGTCGTCCGCGAGTTGCAACTGTCGAGCAAGGTTCGCACTGTTCTGAGATTGAAACTGTTTTGAATCGAACGCTGGTGGAACAAAGTGAATGTTGTTTAACTGAGAGACCACAGCCGGATCTAACTGCAAGCCTGAAAACGCAGAAAGGTAGCCTAACTCTTGCGTGGTTGGGTTCTGCACAAGAAGCACAGCGTAGAGATGACCTTGCGAGGTTTCATTCACACCACAGTCGATAAGTGACTGTTGAAGCTGCAACATAGTGAGTTCACACACAGGGTGTGGCGTATAGTAATACGGGAACGTAAAGCGAGTCGGTAGCGCTAAATCTACATTCGTGTTTGCTAGGTGCAGAGGTGTGTATTGAGCGAGGTTTGTTGGCATTAAGATCAAACTCTATGGCTGTTCAGTTAGAGTTCGGTATTGTTGTCGAAATGAAGACAAATGAGAAGCCAAAGCAGAAGATAAATCGGCTTTGGCTTCATTTAGTTTCTTGTGTTTACCCTAGCAAGCACGTGTTTGAGTGAAACTCGATCAGTTCGAATGTTCTAGCTCTACTTGCTCAGCTTTTTGGTAAGCAGGGTGGCTTGTTAAAAGTTCACCGTATTTAGCAATGTTTGGGTAGAGCGCAGTTGCACCAAAGTTCCCAACGATTTCTACGATGAAAGACATCATAAAATCTGCACCTGTTAGTGTGTCTGCAACCAAGTAGGTTTTACCTTCAAGTGCATCATTCACGTAAGTTAAGATCTTTTGGTTTTCATCGTCTGCATAACCGCCTAGGAAGTTAGTTTCACAGCCGTCTTTCATTACAAAGATCTTAAGCAACATTGGCAAAATACCTGAGCTTTCAGCGAAGTGAAGCCATTGAGAATATTCCACGTAGTCTGCGGTGCCGCGTGTAGGTGCGAACTTACCCTGACCGTATTTGTCGATTAGGTATTCCGTGATAGCTCCAGATTCAGTGATCACGACGCCATCGTCTTCAATGACAGGAGATTTACCCAATGGGTGAATGGATTTAAGTTCTGGCGGTGCAAGAAAAGTGACACTGTCTCGTTGGTATGGTTTGATTTGGTAATCTACCCCAAGCTCTTCCAATAGCCAGATGATGCGCTTTGAGCGCGACTTATTCAGGTGATGTAAAGTAATCATGATTCTACCTAGTTAACGGGTTCAGTTTATTGAATTTATTTAGCTTCATTCGTTTTGATTACAAGCTTACCGAAGTTCTGACCTTCCAATAGGCCCATGAATGCTTGTGGCGAATTTTCTAAACCTTCAACCAGGTGCTCACGATAGTGCATCTTGCCTTGAGATAGCCATTCTGTCATTTGAACAGCGAACTCGTTGTAACGGTGCGCGTAGTCATCAAAGATGATGAAACCTTGCATCTTAATTCGTTTAACCAGCAACATACCCATCAGGCTAGACATACGATCTGGGCCTTCAGGAAGTGATGTCGCATTGTATTGAGAAATAAGGCCACACACAGGAATACGAGCACCTGTATTAAGCAAAGGCATTACTGCATCGAATACCTTGCCACCAACGTTTTCAAAGTAAACGTCAATGCCGTTGTCACACGCTTTAGCCAGTTGCTCTGCGAAGTCGTCAGCTTTGTGGTCGATACATTCATCAAAGCCAAGTACCTCTTTCGCGTACTGGCACTTCTCTTGACCGCCTGCAACGCCGATAACACGACAGCCTTTTAGTTTGCCGATTTGTCCAACGGTTGCGCCTACAGCACCTGTTGCTGCTGCAACGACTAGCGTGTCGCCTTCTTTAGGTTGGCCGATATCAAGCAAGCCCATGTACGCGGTAAAACCAGGCATCCCCATGATGCCAAGCGCGTAAGAAGGGTGCGTTGGTTCTTTGCCGAGTTTGATTAGGCCTTCACCGTTAGAGACACCAAGATCTTGCCAACCTGTGTAAGCCAGTACCCATTCGCCAACTTCGTAATCAGCGTGGTTTGATTCTTCAACCTGACATACGGTTGCGCCAACCATTACTTCATCAATCGCAACGGGATCTGCGTAGGATTTAGCATCGCTCATACGACCACGCATGTATGGGTCTAGAGAAAGGTAAACTGAGCGAAGTAACATCTCGCCGTCTTTGATGCTTGGCGCAGCTACTGTCTCTAAACGAAAGTTGTCTTGAGTTGGTGCGCCAACTGGGCGAGAAGCCAATACGATGCGGCGATTGTCTTGTTGAGTCATTGGATATCCTTAATCTATGTTTTATATATTTAGAATTAGACCAGTCGTCTAGTCTTGTTGTCTAAAAATCCCGCCGTCATCAAGTTGATAAGAGGGCGGGTGATTTCTTTTAAGTTAAAGCCTATAAAGCGCGCTGCGCGTTATTAGCTTTCACCTTTTAAAATTCGTTCGGTAAGGCTTAAAGCCGAGTGTAAGCTATGTGAACTTTGGCTCAGTTTGCTCAATAAGCTCGCGCCTAACCACATTGAGTATAGGTTCTGAGCTGCTTGTTGGCTGTCTTCAACCTTTATAGAGCCATCTTCGATACCGCCGACAATGCATTGTTCGATGGTATTCGTCACCTTCTCAGCACCCTTTAGTAGCGCTTGGCGCATAGGATCAGAGAGATCAGAAACTTCCGCGCTGAGTTTAACGACCAAGCATTTATGAGCATTACAGGTGCCGTTTTCGGTCTTCGCCCATAGCGAGAAATAGCTCAAGATTCGCTGATAATGATTACCTTCACCGTGTACTAAAATTGCTTCAATCTTAGTGATGTAGTTTTCAAAATAGTGTTGAATCAACGCCTCGCCAAATTGCTCTTTAGATTTAAAGTAGTGGTAAAACGACCCTTTCGGCACGTCCGCTTCTTTAAGCAATTGCGATAAGCCAACGCCGTTAAAGCCGTTGTTTACTATTAGTTGATAGCCAACATCTAAAACATGCAGGCGTGTGTCATTCGTTTTTACGTTCATGGGCGGTACTATAGGTTAAATTAGACCAGTCGTCTAGTGGTTGGTTTTCAAGGGTATATTTGGTCGTTGTTACAGTAGCTAGGTAGTTAAGTAGCTAAATAGCCAAAGTGCTATCAAATGTTCAGATATAAAAAAGCCCCAACATAGCGCGTATGTTGGGGCTTAAATCAATCACTTCGATTATTTGATAGAGATGAGTTCTACATCAAAAATCAGAGTCGATGATGGTGGGATAGGGCCTGAACCGCCTTTACCGTAAGCTAGAGTGCTTGGAATAAATAGACGAACTTTTTGGCCTTCAACCATGTAAGTCAAACCTTCTTGCCAGCCTTTGATTACTTGCTTAAGGGCAAATGAGATTGGCTCGCCACGCTCAACAGAGCTGTCGAAAACAGTGCCGTCGATCAACGTACCGTGGTAATGAACCGTTACTTTGCTGTTCTTAGTTGGGTGCTCTGTGCCTGTGCCTTCCTCAAGAACAAGGTATTGAAGACCGCTTTCAGTCGTAATCACGCCTTCTTTGGTGCCATTTTCAATTAGAAATTGTTGGCCTTGTTCGAAGTTTTCTCCGCCAGACTTATGATTCGTCCAAGTACGGTAAATCATGAAACCCGCCAACAGAAAGACAATGACCGGGATGACAAATTTAGACATAGTAAAACCTATTTATATTGAGTGCTGAATTTCGTAGTTAATACAGAATGTGTTAATCAGTTGACTACAGCCGTGATTATGGTTGGGTCAAAAGGTAGTTGATCGTTTTTGCAATGCCAGCAACGTCTTGATGACCTGCTGTTAGTACTTGGTATTTACCGTTGATGATAAAGGTTGGTACTGAGTTGATCTGACCTTTTACTGAAATCTCTTCAGCTTTTTTAACGTAGTCGAAAAGAGCGACTTGCTGTTCTTTGTTCAGCTGGTATGGGCTAACCAAACCACGAGAAGTAAACGCTGTCTCTAGTGCTTGTTGACGCTGCTCTGGTGTTGCATCTGCACCCATTTGAACGGCACCAAATAGGTCGTCCATGAACGCGTGGTCAGGCGTCGCATCAAGCTGCATCACTGCTGTGTAGTAGATCATTGCGCTGATTTGAGCGCTTTCGTTGAACGTCACGTGCATCTTGCCAATCGTATGGTCTGTTAGAGATTCAATCTCTGGGATGGCACTTTCCATTTGACGGCAGTGACCACAGTTAAGAGAGAAGATTTCAGTGATCGGAGACAAGTTAAATTCTGTTAGAGCAGTTGGAAGCGCTTCGTATTGAACGCCTTTTTGTGGCTCGTCTGTTTCACTACAACCCGCGATAATAAGTACGGCAGCAAGTGCTGTGATGAATTTAGTAAATGGTTTAAACATAATGTTTGCTCTAGTGTTGAGAAGTCGTGAGATTCTAACTATTTAGTACGAATTGGAAAACAATTATAAGGTAAATAAATGCAAACAGTTCGAACTAGCGGCTGAAGACAGGCTAGTAGACGGTTAACTGTGATCAACAGCACTTTTTTGGGTTCTGCTTTCTTTTCGTCTAAAGTTTTTCCCTCGGTGCCGATATAGACATTAGTGAATGGTTTATCTGCATGAGTGGTTGGTGAAGTAATGAGATATTTAGCGATAATGTTGAGCATAGCTTTGGCTGGGTGTGAAGCCACGTCACCAACTGACTTACTTGGCGGTGACATGCTAGAAACTGCGCCGCAAACCGATTACGACTTGATGCATCCTGAATGGGGTGTGGTTCAAATGACTCAAGTAGCAAGTAATCGTGGGTACTCGATTCAGAGCAGCACTCATCAACAAAGAACCATCACGACCAACTACGGACGTGGCGTTTCGACTAACGATCCACTGGAAGTCTTTTTAAGACAAAACCGTATCGATTTTGAAGTGTTGCCGGGTAACCATGTGATGGTAAAGCTTGAGCAGCACGTGAACTTTAAAACAGGTTCAGCATTCCCTGAGCCAGCGTATAATCAATGGCTAGATACGCTAGGCAGCTACCTTGCTCAACGCCAAGATATTGATGTGGTGATTGAAGGGCACACCGATAACACGGGCACAGATCGAATCAATGATCCGCTTTCAGAGCAGCGAGCAAAAGAAGTGAAGGCTCGATTAGAGAGTAACTATGTGTCGAGTCGTTCTATTTATACTCGTGGATTTGGCGAATACGTACCAGCTTGCACCAACGCTTCTGCGCAAGGCAAGGCGTGTAACCGCCGTGTGGAATTGATGCTGATTGTAGCGAAGTAGTGGTTTGAACTTTCGCGCCCAATTTGAAGCGATTAACGCCAAATAACAGACATAAAAAATCCCTCACATTAGAGGGATTTTTTGTATCTAGATTTTGTCGCTTTATTGCTTATGCAAACTGCTTTTCTAAGTAAGTCACGATATCTGAAGATTCGTACATCCACTCAGTTTTGCCGTCTTTTTCGATACGTAGACAAGGCACTTTCACACGACCGCCGCCAGCTTCAAGCTCAGCACGGTGTTGCTCGTTGTTTTTTGCATCACGAAGTTCAAATTGAACCGACTGACGTTTCATCGCGCGGCGCACTTTCACACAAAATGGGCACGCTTCGAATTGGTATAACGTGTGCGTTTTTGCTTGCTCATTCACTTTGCTTTGTTCTTCTTGAGAACGCTTCACACCACGTGGGCTGAAAACAAAATTCAATAACAAGATGACACGACCTAAGAACCAACGGATAAACTTCATAACTCTCTCTACATATTTAAAATTAGCGTTACAATTTGCAGCATTATATACACAAGTTTTGTCAGATGCTCGCAACAAACCGCTAATATCTATTTTGTCCGTTCGATCGTGTGAGACTTAGCCACATTTAGCCCTAAACGCTTAGACAGTCGAGTCAGATTTGCTCGGTCGGTTTTCAGAACTCGCCCTGCTTGTGCCCAGTTAAAGTTGGCATCTTCCAACACCTCAGTAATGATACTGCGTTGAAAATCGTCCGTTGCACCACGTAGCCCTGCAGAAAGGTCGATCGTTGGTGTCGATAACGGTGTGTTCTTCACCTGTGTCGTGGCAATAGGCTGATCTTGGTCGAGTGGACCACAATCTTCCTTGGTAATTGTCACTAGGTTTTTATTGGTGCTGCGTGCTAACGCTTTCAATGCGGAACGACTGATCACATGCTCAAGTTCACGCACGTTACCCGGCCAACCATAACGGTTTAGGAAAGATAGAACGTCAGAGCGGAACTTAACTTGGTTGATACCAAGCTTACGACGCGCTTGTTCTAAGAAGAAACCCGCTAATAGGCTGATGTCGTCACCACGATCTTTCAGTGCCGGTACCGCGATAGGGTACACACTCAGTCGGTGATACAAATCGGCTCTGAATCGACCGTCTTCAACTTCTTGTTTTAGATCTCGGTTTGTCGCTGCCAATACTCGCACATCAATGGTTTGAATGTTGTCTTGGCCAACCGGTTGGATTTCGTTGTTTTGCAGCGCACGTAGGAGCTTACTTTGAGCAGCCAAAGGCAATTCACCAATCTCATCAAGGAACAGTGTGCCACCATCGGCTAAAGCAAACTTACCTAAGCGGTTTTTGTCTGCGCCAGTGAACGCGCCACGAACGTGACCAAACAGTTCACTCTCTACTAAGTTTTCAGGAATTGCAGCACAGTTTACGTAGACGAGTGGGTTACGTTTACGTTGAGATTGGTGGTGCAGGGTACGAGCCACAAGCTCTTTACCAACCCCGGTGTCACCATGAATCAAGATATTAAACTCAGATGGAGCTACAACAGCGATGTCGTTCTTAAGCGCGACCATGGTGTCACTGTTACCAATCAACTCACCGCCGTCACGTTCCCACGCTTCTACGTTCAACTCTTCGAGTAATTGCTTTGACTGTTTTGCTTGATGTTCAAGTTGCGAGAAGGTCAGTGCCATCTGCATGGTTGAGGCTGCAATAGCCGCCAGCACTTCAAGGTTACGCGCCGGAATATTCGCGAAGACATCAGGTTTCAAGCTGTCTAGAGTCAGAATGCCTAAGAGCTTATCGCCAAATAGCAAAGGTAAGCCCATACAAGCATGCATTGGTAAATCGCCATCATGGTCAATAAGCAAACCATCGAAAGGGTCGGGTAGGGAGCTGTCAGCATCGAAACGAACAGGAGATCGAGACGCACAGATCTCTTCAAAACGTGGGTGTTCTGAAATGATAAAGCGACGACCGAATGTATCTCGGCTGAGCCCTTGCATTGCGATAGGTACTAGTGTGTCGCCTTGAAGGCTTAAAAGCGCGACACAATCACACGTTATGGTTTTGCGAATGGCATCGATCAGGCGATTGAAACGATCTTGATCGTTGACACCACTTGCGAGGCCAATGGTCATTTCCATGAGGGTAGATGCGGAGATATCTTGCATAAAAAACTCTAACTGTGTGTTTATCTACATAATAGAGTCTTATTGACTTAAAAAAAAGGTCTTTTTGACATTTTTATAAGATGAGTTTTGAGAAGAAAACCAGTAATGACGGGGATTGATAAAGTTGGCACTGATTGTGCAAAAGATACAGCGAAGCCCAATTATAGCGCTGATTAAACAGACTATTCTTGATCTCAATCAATCAGGTGGCATTAATCAGGTTTCGCGATTTTTTGAAATGAAAACGAGTCAAAATAACTCAGTTTCTAAAAATAACTAAGGTTTCAGAAAATCGATAAGTCATTCTTAATTTTTAGTAGTCAAAATGACATATAGGTCATAAGGCTCAGTGTTCGGAGTAAATTCATGCTTAACAATGCACATATCGAAATCATCAAATCTACTATCCCTCTACTTGAGAGCGCAGGCCCAGCTTTAACTCAGCATTTTTATCAACGTATGTTCACGCATAACCCTGAGTTGAAAGATATCTTCAATATGACTCACCAAAGAACAGGTCGCCAAGGCGTAGCACTGTTTGAAGCTATCGCGGCATATGCAAAGAACATTGAAAATCTAGCAGCGTTAACAACAGCCGTTGAACGTATTGCTCAGAAACACACAAGCTTTAACATTCAACCAGAGCACTACCAAATTGTTGGTTTGCACCTGATTGAAACATTACGTGAACTAGCTGCTGACGCGTTTACTCCAGAAGTGGAAGAAGCGTGGACAGCCGCTTACCTATTCTTAGCTCAAGTATTCATCGATCGTGAAGCTGAACTTTACCTACAGCGTAAGCAAGCTGTTGGTGGTTGGGAAGCGGCACGTGCGTTTGTGATTGCAGACAAGATCGAAGAGTCAGCGCTAGTAACTAGCTTTATCCTTATGCCAAAAGACGGCGGTGAAGTTCTGGATTACACACCAGGTCAATACATCGGTATCGAAGTGAAACCGGGAGGCTCGCAATACAGCGAGATTCGTCAATACTCACTGTCTGATAAGCCAAACGGCAAGCAATACCGCATCTCTGTTAAACGTGAAGGACAAGGCCAAGAGACACAAGGCGTTGTATCTAACCACCTACACGATACGGTTGCTGTTGGTGATGAAGTTAATCTATACGCACCAGCGGGTGACTTCATGTATCAAGAGCGCAGCAAGCCAGTAACACTTATCTCTGCAGGTGTTGGTGTAACGCCAATGCAGTCTATGCTTGAGTTCCTAAACACGGAAGATAAAAACGAGCCAGTACTTTACCTTCACGCTTGTGAGAACGTAGACCAACACTCTTTCACGACTCGTGTTAAAGATATTGTTGCTGACAAAGGTTGGGAAGCGAAAACGTGGTACATGAACAAAGACGAATCTGCATGTGAAAACACGCATCAAGGCCAAATGGATCTAGCGTCTATCTCTGATACTAAAGGCTTTGAAGAGAGCGATTTCTACATCTGTGGTCCTGTTGGTTTCATGAAGAACATCGTAGAGCAGCTAGATGCATTGAAAGTTGACCGTTCACGCGTTCACTACGAAGTATTCGGCCCTCACGCTAACTTCTAATAGCTCTCGGCATTTCTAGTAACACTCGCCTGATCTATTAAAAACCTTGCCTATTCAAAGGTCTCACATTGTGAGGCCTTTTTTGGTTTGCTCTGTCTAACATCATCACCTACTGCAGAGTATGATGGTTGAAGCTAGGATCTTTTAGCTTTTATCTAAGAACGTTTAACCTTCTTAGACATGTAATCGGAATCAAAAAACTCAGGCCAATACATTTTCACGTAACCACCTGCAACCCAAATCACTAGAATGGTTGCGATGGTTAGTTCAAAGAAACCAAACTTGTGTAGCCAATACCATTGTGGGTATTCCGCGCCGAAAAATGTGGTTAGTCGATGCATGGCAATAGCGCTGATCACGGATGGGAAGGTGACGGCAGCAATTGAAGGTTGGAACTTCAAACGCATTAGGCGGATGTAACACAAGTAAATCAATAGTGTCATGGTGATGGCAATGCCAGACAATGCGCCTGTTAGAATCGGGTCTGGGTTGTCAAAGTTAACCAAGTAAGCGGCTAAAGATAAGTTAACCGGAGCAGCCATGATAGCGAGTGTTGGTCTTGCTCGGCGAGGAAGATTGCCTTCGAACACCAAGCGGTACAACACCACTGGCAACATAAGGAAATAGATACCAATACAAGTGACTGCAAGTGTTTCTGAAAATACGGTGTGCCCGAACTGTGTGCCAGCTAAGGAACTGCTAATCAAACCGACCGGATACAGAAACCAACTCGGTACAATGTTCGACATTTTGAAGTTGATGATCTGAAAACTGAAGAACAACACCATCATGGTAAAGTGCAGCAATAGCGCGCAGAACCAAACTGGGTAGGCGATAGCTGGCGATATCTCGGCTAAATAGTCGCACAGAATCAGTAAAGCCATGCTCATTGGTGCCATCAAGCTTCCGCTTAACGGGTGGCGAATATCATTAAGGAAGGTATTAAAGCTCGTTAAATAGCGCAGTAAAACAGGCAGCAATAATAGCGCGCCGAATGCAGCAAGGTAGGGACGAATGATCTCACCAATGCCCGGGATATATAACGCCCAAGCTTGTCCTAACCCAATAACGCCAAGTGCTAAAGACGCCTGTGATGGCGGCACATTTTTTACTTGGGTTAATCTTCTCCAGTTCAACGACTTGCTCCGACTTAGTTAATTACAGAATATTGGACTATTTGCTTTAGTTAGAGTGTGTAGGTCTTTCATCAATAGATTTTGAGGGCACTCAACTAATTTTGAGTGGATGATACCAAGTTTAACGTTTGCTTTTTTGATTTTGATACGGAATCGGGAGATTAAGCACGTTGAATGTGTGCTTTTGTTTCATGAGTCATTTGTAATTAACGTACTTCCTCTTGCTGAGGGAGATCTTGTTGTCTTAGTTTTTCGTTTTTCAGCGTACGGTTAAGCAGTTGACTGTAAATTGGCTGCCCACCTAACATTTGAGCAATGATTACCGCACCTAAGCAGGTAATGATCAACGGCAGGATCAGGTAGTAGTTATTGGTCATTTCAATAACCAACAGAATACCAGTGATAGGCGCTCGAACGGTGGCAGCAAATAAGGCTCCCATGCCTGCAATGGCAAACATACCCGGTTCAATATTCAGTTCAGGAAAGAATGCCGCTGCGATAAGCCCAAACGCATAACCAAAGAGTGTTCCTAGCGCAAGCATTGGTGCAAAGATACCGCCTGGCGCACCAGAGCCGAAACAAAGCAGGGTAGTGAGGACTCGGCCTAAGAAAATCAACAACAACACATTGGCGCTGTAGTTGCCATTCGTGATGTTCGGGATGATACCAATACCACCACCAGTTAATTCAGGTATATAGAGCAGCAACAAGCCAAAACAACCGCCAAGTAGGGTGCCTGTCATTAAGTAGCGTTTACGGTCATTCTTGTGGATCGCCACAAACAGGTCTTGGGAAAGCGTAATCAGTTTATTGAAAATCACACCAAACAGGCCGAACAACACACCTAATAATAAGAATAACCAAAGTGCGTCGAGTTCAGGCGGCTGGTACTGAGGCATTGTGATAACGGCAGATTGGCCATTGATAGAACGAAACACAATGTTGGCTGAAACTGCTGAGATGATGACGGCTTTGATTGATATGAGTGAGTAGCGAAACTGTGGTCTCATTTCCTCAACCACAAACATGATTCCTGCCAGTGGTGCGTTGAATGCGGCGGCTAAGCCACCTGCGGCACCTGAAGCCAACAGTGAGTGGCGAGTGTCATCATCTTTGACTCGAAAGATATCAGTGACCATACGACCGATACTGCCGCCCATCTGAACGGTTGGCCCTTCGCGGCCTAAAACCATACCTGAACCGAGTGCGCCCATGCCGCCAAAGAATTTTACGGGTAATACTCTCCACCATCGAACAGGGCGCATGCCGTCCATTGCCCCTTCGATTTCAGGGATACCTGAACCGGCAGCTTCTGGAGCAAAACGGTGAACGAGAAAATAACCAATAAAGGCGAATGCAGCACTAATAAGGAAAGCAGCAAGCCAAAGGGGTAGATGGCTACCGATTTCATCTTTAAGCCAATCGGTACGGGTTTCTGTGATGAAATGAACCGCAACTTCGAAATAGGTACCCACAACGCCCGCAAGTAAACCCACAATACAAGAAAGAAAGAGAACCGAAGCTGGGGTCTTATCTCTTGAGAGAAATTGATTAATAGCATCCCTTGGCATTTTGGCTAGTAAGGACTGCTTAATTTTCTCTCTTCTGGTCATAGAGATAAGTTTCCTGAATGAGTTAAGGCGGTGTTGCATTAAATTATACGCTTCCTCTGCATATCCTATAGCAACAAAGATGAAAAGTTGAATTTCATTTATGGAATGTACGTGTTACATAAATGGAATCTATGGCCAATAGTGGAATCACCGTCACAATTTTGATCGATTCTCTGGCGGCGGCTTGAATATCCCCAAAAATGAACCATAGTTAAATCGTAAAGCAACATAACGAACCGCAAGGAGAAGTGAGGTTTTACACACAATTTGGATGGATTCAGAAACAAAGTTTTAGTTCCTCGTTAAATGTTCAGGTCGATATTTAAGGCTTCCTGATTCGCGAACTCACGATTGAGTAACGAGGGTGAGGCGTACTGAGTAAGTACGCCTTTAGTTCGTCTGGAGCATCCCATTTCCACATCCTGCCTCTACTTTTTATCTCTTCTGATTATTGTCGCTCTAACCTCTATTAACGAATCTCAGTATAAACAATCGATTGGGGTCAACTTTTTGGTGATTGAGTATATACTCCCTTAAAAAGGAGAACTGATATGACTAAAAAAGTTCCTACAAACATCATTACGGGTTTCTTGGGTGTTGGTAAAACGACAGCCATCTTGAACCTGCTAAAAAATAAACCTGAGAATGAAAACTGGGCTGTTCTGGTTAATGAGTTCGGGGAAATCGGTATTGACGGTGCATTGATGACAGATCAAGGCGCTTTGATTAAAGAAGTGCCGGGTGGCTGCATGTGTTGTACTGCGGGCGTGCCTATGTCGGTAGGTATTAATGCCTTACTTCGCCAAAAACCAGACCGTTTATTGATTGAGCCGACAGGGCTTGGTCACCCTAAACAAGTGATTGCGACACTGACTTCAGATCAGTACACACCATATGTCGATTTAAAAGCGACGCTTGGTTTGGTTGACCCACGAAATCTATCTAATGAAAAGTACACCTCGAATCAGAATTTTAATGATCAACTAAACAGTGCAGATGTGATTCTTGGTACTAAGGTTGACCTTGTTCATTCTGAAGACATCGATGTGTTTAATGATTGGGTGACGGATCAATCGCCAGCAAAAGTCTTCCATAAGCTAATTCATGCTGGTGAAGTGCCATTGGAAGTGTTGGACATTGAAAGAGTATACGGCAGTGCTTCATCTAATCTTGAAGCGCACCACCACGATCACGCTGAACAAGAGCCTCAATTCCAACTTCCTCCCGGTGAAGCCTTCATCCGTAAAGAGAATAAAGGGCAGGGCTATTTCAGTTGTGGTTGGTTGTTTGGCGCAGAGCATAAGTTCGACTTCGATGCGCTATTCTCTATGTTGTCGGATCTAACCGCTGAACGAGTAAAAGCCGTCGTGAACACCGACCAAGGTTGCTACGCATTCAATGTGGCGAATCAAGTCGTGTCTGTGAACGAAATTACGCTTGATGGTTTTGAATCTCGACTGGAAGTGATCGACTCGCAGCTTATGCCATGGGGCGATCTCGAGCAGATTCTACTCAAGCTGTGTGGCATCAAATAGCCCTGTTTTTGCTGTTTGAACCAAGGATTTCGGTGTTTACTTCGTTGAAGGTGGGGTAAACACCAGATTAAATGAGAAAGTTTGCGTTATATCACGATAAATGTGAGATAAATCACTCTAATTACTTTATAGTGCTCGGCTGAAATAAGAATGTAGGCTGTCTGCTTAAGGAACCCGTAACAATGTCATTTTCCTCTCAAGGTTTTGCTCCTGAATTAGTCAAAGCGTTGACTGAGTGTGGTTATGAAAAACTCACTCCAATTCAACAAAAAGCGATTCCAATGGCTCGTAAAGGCCATGATATTTTTGCTACTGCTCAAACCGGTACGGGTAAAACAGCGGCATTTTCATTGCCTGTTATCCAACACCTTTTGAACAGCGGTAAAAAGGCGTCTAGAGGAACGGCTCGCGGCCTTATTCTTGCTCCAACTCGTGAGCTTGCTGCGCAGATCGCTCAAAACATTAAAGACTACGTTAAATACACGGATCTAAGCGTTTCTGCGGTTTACGGTGGTAACAAGATGTCTTCACAAGTTCGTCAACTAGAACTGGGTGTGGATATTTTGGTTGCAACACCTGGCCGTTTAGAAGAGCACTTAGAAGCGGGTAACGTGTCTATTGCTAACCTAGAATTCCTAGTATTTGATGAAGCTGACCGTATCCTTGATATGGGCTTTATCAATGCCGTTCGTAAGATCATGTTGGATGTAGAAACATCACCGCAAATCATGATGTTCTCTGCAACGACTTCTACTCAGTTAAACCAACTGTCTGTTGATATTCTGCGTAAACCAAAACGTATTAGTGTTGAGCGCGAAAACTCAACGGCTGCTACTGTCGGTCACGTGGTTTACCCAGTGGATCAAGAACGTAAAACTGAACTGCTTTCTGAGCTTATCGGCCGTAAAAATTGGCGTCAGGTTCTTGTGTTCGTGAACTACAAAGAAACAGCGAATGATGTAGTTAAAGAGCTTAAGCTTGATGGTATTAAAGCGGTACTTTGTCACGGTGATAAAGCGCAAAGCGCTCGTCGTCGTGCTTTGGATGACTTCAAAGAAGGCAGAGCACGTGTGATGGTGGCAACCGACGTTGCGGCTCGTGGTCTTGATATCGAAGACTTACCGCACGTAATTAACTACGACATGCCTTTCCTAGCGGAAGATTACGTTCACCGCATTGGTCGTACAGGTCGTGCTGGTAAACAAGGTCACGCAATCTCTTTCGTTAACCGCGAAGAAGAGCTGACTGTTGTTCAAGTTGAAAAACTGATTCAACAACGTATTCGCCGTGTTGAACAACCGGGTTATGAACCGAAGAAACGTGATGCTTACATTGAGAAGCTGAACACTAAATCGGCTTACAAAAACCGCCAAGGTCGTAAGAACAACGCGAACGAAGAGCCACAAGATCAAGCAAGCGCTGAACGTCGTTTGACTATGATGAAGCGAATTAAAAACCGTCGTAAGTAATTACGGTTGGTGATTGAAAAGAGCCACTGTTATGTGGCTCTTTTTGTTTGTATTGATCGCAATATTGTTTATTGTCATCACTACTTCGTTTCATCTCGAGCCGCGTAATAATAAGAAGCATCAAATCAAAGTAAGAACCAGTAAATAAAAATAAGTCGATAAGGTAATAATATGGATAGCGCACTACTTTGGGCTTTTATTCCCACGTTTTTCTTCGTGTCAATCACGCCCGGGATGTGTATGACCTTGGCTTTGACGCTAGGAATGAGTGTTGGATACAAGCGTACATTATGGATGATGATCGGTGAATTGGCTGGTGTTGCAGTGGTTTCTATTGCTGCGGTATTGGGTATTGCATCTATTATGTTGAACTACCCGTGGCTATTTACGGGCTTCAAATTTGTTGGCGCAGCTTACTTGTTCTATTTGGGCGTTCAGATGTGGCGTTCAAGAGGCAAACTGGCGATCAGCACTGACAACCAAACAACAAAAGTCAGCAATGATTGGGACTTGGTGGTTCAAGGCTTCGTAACAGCGATTGCGAACCCGAAAGGCTGGGCATTCATGATTTCTTTATTGCCTCCTTTCATTAATAGCAATAAAGACTTAGCACCGCAGTTGTTGATTTTAGTGTCTATTATTCTGGTTTCTGAATTTGTCTGCATGACCTTGTACGCGACAGGTGGTAAGAGCCTAAAACATATGCTGGGTAAAGCTGATAACGTCAAGTTGATGAACCGCATTGCAGGTACGTTGATGATGGGTGTTGGCGTTTGGTTGTTCGTGAGTTAACTGTGATTAACGGTATTGCGATCAGTGATAACGGTTAGAGATCCCCGACTCAGTCGTTCCTCCTTCTCGAGGATGACTCGTACGTGGAATGATGACTACTTAGGATTACGGTGAGTTTTGAAAATTCGGATTCTTACTTAAACCGAAGAATGCATAGAATATAAAAAGAGCGATAGGGCATTTGGCCTTATCGCTCTTTTTCATTTTACTTAGCTAGCGAACAGAAACTAGATAACAGAAACGTTTCTGATCTTAGCCTGCGTTGTATATTTAAACCGCGATTTCACCGCCGTCTTCACGACGAATCACAACCGTAGATGCTCTTGGGCGAACGTTGCCCTGAGTCTGAGCCGTTGCATCTTCTGACGATGGCCAGTTTGCTGGGTGTTGAATGTTCACAAACAGTGATTTGAAATCTGGGCTAATAGTAAAGCCAGTTACTTCACAACCGTTTGGACCCACAAAGAAGCGTTTAAGCTGTGCTTGGTTGTTTGCATCAATCACCGCGCTGTTGCCATTGTCATCCGTTAACTGAGATGGAACCACTGCCAACATTTGGTCATTGGTGTAGCCAGTTACTTCATCTGCGCCGTTATCTGTCTGAATCCATAAAATACCACGAGCATCAAACGCTAAGCCGTCAGGACTCGCGAACTGGTTCATGTCTGTTAGACCAGAGCGATTAATAGACTCATCTTCCACTGCTGGTGAGCCAAATACGAAGATATCCCAATCGAACTCGCCTGCCGTTTTGCCTTCATCCCAACGGATAACATGGCCGAACTTGTTGTCTACGCGAGGGTTCGCAGAGTTCGCTTCTTTACGCTTGTTGTTATTAGTAAGCGTTAGGTAAGCCGTACCTGTCATTGGGTCAACAGAGCACCATTCAGGGCGATCCATTGGCGTTGCACCAACAAGATCGGCAGCGCCTGCTGTATTGATGATAAGTGCTGCTTGAGAATCAAATGAATCACCTAGCTTGCCGCCGTTTGTAGTCTTGCTGCCCAACGTTAGTGGTAGCCAAGTACCTGAACCGTCATCGTTGAACTTAGCCACATACAGTGTGCCTTTGTCCATGTACTTGTCGCCCGCACTTAGACGATTGCTTGGGTCTGCGTCACGCGGGTCCCATTTCTCTTCAGAAACGAATTTGTAAAGGTATTCAAAGCGAGAATCGTGACCAGAGTAGAATACGATTGGCTCGCCTTCGGACAACTTACCAAACGTACAGCCTTCGTGACGGAAACAACCCAGTGCAGAACGTTTTTTAGCGCGAGAGTTTGCTGTGTATGGGTCGATTTCAACTATGTAGCCGTGACCGTGTGCTTCGTTACGGTAATCGTCCATTGCTGACTCACCTGTTGGTGTTACGTCAAAGCGAGCAAATTCGTCTAAGCGTTCTTGTTTGTTACCTGAAAGCGTGTCCCAACCGTAACGTGTTTTGTCGGTAGCGATACCAATA
This sequence comes from Vibrio sp. 10N.247.311.51, assembly GCF_041467855.1. Taxonomy (NCBI): domain Bacteria; kingdom Pseudomonadati; phylum Pseudomonadota; class Gammaproteobacteria; order Vibrionales; family Vibrionaceae; genus Vibrio; species Vibrio sp. 10N.247.311.51. The sequence goes on from NZ_JBFSVK010000007.1 coordinate 51,597, forward strand.
CGTTCTTGGGCTGGTGTTGTCTCGCCTTTATTAACGAAATAACCCGGCCAGTTTTCTTCACACGTTAGGTAAGTGCCCCATGGCGTGTAGCCATTACCACAGTTGTTCAACGTGCCACGAGCTTGGCTGCCGTCTTGTGAGAATTTGGTTTTGGTAAATTCACTATGAGCAACAGGACCAGATAGATCCATTACGGTCGCGCCCGTGTAGCGGCGGTTAAGTGGATCGTTATCGACCATCACCCATTGGTTGCCTTCAAGTTTTACACGAACCACACTGACGCCGTGCGCGTTGATCTCTTTACGTACTTCATCAAGGCTAGGGCGGTTGCCTTCATCGTATGTAGGACCATTAGCGTGCAGTGCTTTTTGGTCGATGTATTCGTGGTTAATCACCAACAAACCATCGTTGCTGTTGCCATTAAGCGGGAAGAAGTGCATGCCGTCGTGGTGCATGCCCAGTGAGTTTGCTTGATCTTGTGCGTTGTTGGTTCCGTCTTTTAACCAAGCATTGCCTTGCTTGTTAAGTGGAGTACCCCAAGGAACCAATACTTGTGCTGTATAGCCTTTTGGCACAACGACACTGTCTGTCAGTGAGCCTTTAACCGGTTCGAATGCAAGTGTAGCAGTGCTTTTTTGCGGTGCGCTAGATGATGCTGTCGCCGCGTGCGCTGTGCTGTGGCCTGCTAAACCAAAAGCGCCAAATGCAGTCATTGCACTGATGCCTAAACCGCCTTTGAGAACATTTCTTCTTGAAAGGTTCGCATCTAAAACTTCTTCGAAGGGTTTGTTTTTACTCTTATTAAAACGAGTGCTATCAAATGTTTCCTTGCTCATCTCTACTGCTTCCTATTGGCTGATTTTATTATTCGTTATTCATGACTTACCCACCTACTAACTAATTGGTTAATAAGTTGGGTCAATGTGTGACTAATCGTGAAGCAGTTAAGTGACAGATTTTTATAGATTTGATTAAGGTTTTGTTTCTGTAGCACGATTTTTGCCATTAACACCCTTGTGTAATACAAAACTCTTGGGGATTGATGTGGAACTGTGTATAAATGCTTTATCAAACGAAAAGAGAGACAGTTATGAAATTAGATAAAATCGAAAACAAAAATCGCCGCCTACGCAAAAAGCTATACCTAGGTGAATTCGCGATTCTGGGTTTTGAAGTAAGCTGCAAGACTTCGATTGCTGATTTTGACCAATACGATGTGTTCATTGACGAGTTCATTGATTTCATCGACAGCATCGGTCTGTGCTTTGGTGGCGGCGGCCTTGAGCTGTTTGAAGGTTTCTTATGCTCAATTGAGCGCTACCGTTCAGTAACAGAAGCAGAACAACTGCAAGTTGCTCAATGGCTTGAAGCTCGTGCTGAAGTAAGCAAAGTGGAAGTTAGCGAACTGATTGACGCAAACTACGCGTTCTAATTTGATGTTGTGTTGTTAGCTCGATTGAAAGGCCAAATACGGCTTGGGAAAGAGTAACAACAGTACGCTAGAATAAAGGCTGAATCGTTAAATCGATTCGGCCTTTTTGCGTTTTATTCGTTCCATTTCTATTCTTTACCTTCTTTTCTATCCCTTCTTACGTAAATAATAAATTGATATTTTTCGCTTAAATATTAGCGATTTTATCGCTATTTTTATTTGCAGTAATAAGTTTGGATAAACTTGTGAGACTTTTATGAGAATTCAATGAAGTTGCTGATAGATTTGATCGCCATTCTTAGAGTCAACAACACCACAGTTCGTTCTGGCAAAGGTAACGGTATATCGCTGTTATTCGTTTTGTTGGCAACGATAGGACTCGATAAAGGATGGAATCAAAATGAATAAACGTACTCAAATCAGCTTAGTGATCAGCTCGGCTATGCTGGCCTTCGGAGCGGCTCAAGTTCAGGCTGCTGAGCTTGAAATCACTGTCACTAATGCAACGAAAGGGATCTACTTTACGCCTATCTTAGCGGCGGCTCATGACTCAAGCCTATTCATGTTTAGAACGGGTGAAACGGCTTCTGCGGAACTAGAGTCCATGGCCGAAGGTGGCGATATTTCAGGTTTATCTGGTGTCATTGCCAACGCGGGAGGCGTGGTGGTTGAGAACCCGGCCGCCGGAATTCTAAATCCGGGCGTCGCAACTACGTTTGATATCAGTACTGGTGATTTAGAGTACCTATCATTGGGTGCCATGTTGCTGCCGACCAACGACGGCTTTGTTGGTCTAGATAGCTGGAAAATCCCAACTCAAGCGGGCACCTACAAAGCGACTCTAAATGGTTATGACGCAGGCACCGAAGCCAATGATGAGCTGGCGGGCAGTATGCCGAACCCTCCATTCATTACCTTTGGCGCTGGTGGCACAGGTGTAGAAACGGCAGTATCAAACGCTAAGGTTCATATTCACCCAGGTAACATTGGTGATAGTGATGCGGCGGGTGGCATCAGTGACCTCGATAGCAGCAGCCATCGTTGGTTAAACCCTGTTGCAACTATCACCATTGTTGTGAAGTAAGGGGGATGTATGAAAGCTAGAATTCTATTTATCGCTGCATCAGTAGCTGTGTTAGCGGGTTGTCCGGACGATGACGACGATTACTATCGCTATGATGTGAGTGTTACTAACCTCACCCCCAATCAACCAATGTCACCACTCGCGGTGTTAACTCACAATACGAACTTTGACCTGTTCGAAGTTGGGCAAAGTGCCTCTGTCGATCTTGAATACTTGGCGGAAGGTGGCAGTAATGCACAATTGCTTGCGCTTAGTGACAGTGACGCCAATGTTTATCAAGGCATCTCAGGCAATGGGCTGATTCTTTCAGGTGAGCAAGACACGGTCTCTATTCGTGTCGACCCAAATCAAGAAGGGTATATCTCTGTCGCTTCAATGTTGGTGAACACCAATGATGCGTTTGTTGGCGAATCCGGTTTATCACTCAAGTCCTTAGCGGTGGGCGATACCTTTACCATGAACATGAATGTTTGGGATTCGGGAACTGAGTTGAACGATGAGCTTGCTGCAACCATTCCGGGACCAGCAGGCGGTGGTGAAGGTTTTAATACCACACGAGACGACACCGATGTAGTGAGTTTCCACTCTGGCGTAATCAGCCAAGATGACGGCCTTACGACTTCTACTTTAAGTGCAAATCATCGTTTCCTTAACCCCGGTGCAAGAATCACCATTACTCGAACTGAGTAACAGGTTGAAAGCAAGATGAAAGAATTCCTGCTCTGTTCCGGTCAATTGAAAGGTGGGCAGACTCAGAATAGAGCAGGGATCATGAATAATGCTGCGGTAAATTTGATGGCAAACATATTGTTGGTTGAAGACGATGATGACTTGGCTGAACTGGTGCAGATGCATCTTAAGTTCCAAGGGCATGACGTAATCAGAACCAATGTGATTGAAAAGGCTCAGGCGCTCTATAAAGAGGGTCATTTCGATTTGATCGTACTGGATCGTGGCTTACCAGACGGTGACGGACTCGATTTCTGTCGAATGTTGCGTCAGCAAGAGGATTGGACGCCAGTACTCATGCTAACCGCAAGAGACGCAGAGTTAGATAAGGTGTCAGGCTTAGAAGCCGGTGTTGATGACTACATAACGAAACCTTTCAGCGTTCTTGAATTTCAAGCAAGAGTGAGGAACGTACTTCGCCGTTTAAGTCATGTCGAATCAGCCACTCAAGAGGTTGTGACAACAGAATCAATTATGAATTTTGGTGGGCTCACTATTCAACCTGAACGCCATCAGGTTTCACTCGATAACCGAGATGTACCGCTTACTGCTACCGAGTTTACCTTACTTCACTTCTTAGCAACCCGCCCGGGGCGTGTGTATAGCAAAGACGAGCTGCTCGATCACGTTTGGAATACTCATCACTCTGGCTACCACCATACTGTGTGCAGCACGGTCAACCGTCTAAGAACCAAGCTTGCGATGCCGAATAGTGATGATGATTTCATTAAAACCGTTTGGGGCGTTGGCTATAAGTTTGAGTCGAAAGCTTAGGTCTATGTGTCGCGCCCTAAGTTTACTAAAAAGCCAGTAAGACCTACGAGCCATCGAGGAGAGAACATGAGTTTCAAATCGCGTTTAGTGTTGTTCACCAGTTTGTGGTTTCTGCTCGTGAGTGTGGTGATTGCTTACACCTATCATTGGCAAAAAGAGACTATAGAGCAAAGAACTAAGCAGAGCCTACACAAAGAGCTCGCCGTTCATATGCGCGACGATAATCCTCTGATGATTGGTACCGACTACAACCCGAAAGCACTCAAATCCATTTTCCACACCTTGATGTTGATAGGGCCAGATTTCGATATCTATTTCCTCGATAGTCAGGGCAAGATTACGACTCATGCTGCGCCAGAAGGCACTGTGTTAGCGAACCAGATAGACTTAGCACCCATTCAACAGTTTTTAAACGACGAGCCTTATCCCATTCTGGGGGAAGATCCGATCAATCCGGGGGCTCGCAAGGTTTTCTCCGTGGCAGCGATTGAAGAGCTAGGTTCGACCGTTGGGTATCTGTATGTTTTGATTGGCAGTAATCGCCACACCGTGATTGCCAATTCGCAGGTCGACACGCCATACATCGCGCTAGCGGGGCTTATGCTGATCTCTATCTTAGGTTTTGCGGTTGGGGCTTATCTGTTGGTCAAACGTAGCCTGTTAAACCCAATAGAAGCAGTAACCAACAAGCTGCAACAACAAGCAGAGCAAGATTTTCGATTGGATCCGAACTTCATTCATCAAGTACCAGAATTGGTGCCGATTGCACGCTCGTACCAATTGATGGCGAAGCACATTCAACAGCAATTTTTGCAACTTGAATATCAGTCATCACACCGCAGACAAAGCTTATTGCAACTCAGTCATGATTTGAAAACGCCATTGTCGAGTGTGTTGGGTTATCTGGAAACGTGGAAGATTCAAAACCCGCAATCAGACCCGTTAATTGACGTTGCTTACCGTAACGGCAACAAGTTGTCTGAACAGCTCTATTCGCTGTTAGATAGCGCCAAGAATGATAACCCGGTACCCACATATCAATACGCTTCAATCGATTTCAATGGGATGATGAGCGAATGCTTAGAAACGATACAAAGCCAATATCGCCATAAAAATGTTGAGTTGAACGTTAATATGCCTAATGGAATCAAGGCTGTGGGTGACAGTGATCTGCTTGAGAGGTTGATTTTGAATCTGTTAGATAATGCATTGAGGCATAGCCCAAGTGGCACCGTGGTGTCGTTAGATGTTGATTTTGAAGCGGATTCAAAACGGGTGAAGGTGGTGATTCATAATGAGGTTGAACAGGAAGCGCCGAATGGTTCGTTAGGTATCGGCACTAAAATCGCGCAGTCGATACTGATGTTACATCACAGCGTGCTAGAAACAACAAAGGCAGAGAACTCCTTTCAGCAAAGCTTTTACTTGCCTTCGGTATAGCTCTGTCTGCCTTCGGTTTAGCTTGATGTGTTCTTACGTAGAACTAACGCTAAGCGTCTTTACTGTCTTCGTTGCCTTCGTTCACTTTCGCGTAGAAGTGAAGCAGCTCAGTTAATTCTTTAACCCAGCCAAACGCATCTTTAGGTGCGTTCTTTAAGATCTTCTCAACTTTCTCACAGTGCACTTCGATTGCGATTGCTTCTTCAAGGTTGAAAGAGATCGAGTAGAAGTGCCAAAGCAGTAGGCGAGTCATACGCTCGATGTTCTGTTGCGAGTTATCTGACTCTGAGAAGGCTAGGTTCACTTCACCAAGCGCGATAGCGGTCATTCGAAGCATTGCGTCAAATTTCGCTGATTGCATGCGTTCTTCGCTGGTGACTTCTTCTTGCTCGAACGTAAATAATTCCGTCATTGCATCTTCAGGAACAAGGCGATGAATCATTCTTAAACTAAATTCTTCTAGTTCATGGCGAGGCATGGTAATTAAGCAATTTAAGGTGTAGTCGCGTTGCATGGTGTTCTCTTGGATCTGCAAAAAGGTCGGACAGTTTAATGGAGAAGCGAGTTTAGAAAAAGCAGATTTTAGATAAGCCTACGTTTGTAGGCTTATCTGTGTACTACAAGCCCTAAAATCGACGCTTAGGGGAACTGTATTTAGGTTTGAACCCAGTATCAGGCTTTGCTATGGCTTGGCGGTTGGTACTGCATCGACTGGTCGTTTCTCATGAATATGTTGCTCGCGACCAAACTGCCGATGCAAATAGAACCAAGGGCGAGCCAAGTCATCGTATCCGGAATCTCGTTGAATAGTGGGATCGCCAACAAGGTCGCCACTGCGGGTGTTGCACTGCCAAAAGCGGCAGAGCGTTCAGCCCCTAAGGTATTAACCGCATAAAGGTAAGTGAACGCCGCGATTAAACCCGCCCCAACGCCTTGTACTGCTGAATGAATGGCAAGCTCTGTGAAGGGCCAATTAGCGATTGGTGTGTCCATTAGGTGGCTTGGGAGGGTTCCAGTCAGGATTAGGACGAGTAAAAGCAAAGTAGAACAGAGAGAAATAAAACCGGCACTGACTAACGCATTAAGATTAGCGACACGGGCTGAGATGGTGAACATCGCCCACATTAAGCTTCCGCATAAAAACAACAAATGACCTTTGGTGTATTCGAAGTTGAAGCTGCTTAAGCTACTCCCTAAAAACAACAGTATGCCGAGCAAAACCAAACCTAAACCAACAACACGATGCCGGCTGAGTGGCTGCTTAAAAAAGAGTACCGCAATTCCTGTAACGAACAGAGGAAGCGTGCCCGGAACAAGAGCACTGCCATGAGATACCGGAACAAACTGCATGGCCGTTCCGGCAACAAGCAGATAAGGCAATCCGCTACCTACAAACATACCCGTTAGATACCGTTTAGGGACGACGGCAATTGCGCTGCGTGCTTTCCACATCAAAGGCAATAACACCAAAGCAGGTATGAGAAATCTTGTGAGAGCGATATCGGCAGGTGTTAAATCTGAATTTGCACCGCCTTTAAGAGACAGGAAAAAGCTCGCCCAAATGAGTAGGGTGACAGTAATAGATAAGTAGCCAAGATTCATAATATAGAAGGAGAGTGGGTGATGACTCATTATGGAGCAGTTGGTGTGCCACAGGTTGGCAAGTTTTGGCCTAACTTGAACTATCATTGATGATTTCTGCTAACATTGACCAAATAATTAACGGATTTAACTAATGTTTGGCATTTGCTATGGATAGAATTGATAGACATCTTCTCGAACTGCTACAAAAAGATGGCAGGTTAACCACGGCTGAACTTGCTGATGAAGTGGGCTTATCACCTTCGCCTTGTGCAAGACGAGTCAAAAGGCTAGAAGAAAAGGGCATTATCGACGGTTATCGCGTGAGCTTGTCACGAGAACAAGTCGGCATCGCAATGAGTGTGTTTGTTGAGGTGAGCCTAAACAACCACCAAGAAGTGTCGATTGATAAGTTTGAGGCGGCTGTTGTAGAAATGGAGGAGGTGATCAGTTGCCACGTCGTATCTGGGGCTTATGATTATCTGCTAGAAGTGGTTAGCCCGAACCTGATGGCCTATGAAGCATTTACAAGAAAACTTCAAAGGCTCTCTAACGTGAAAGATATTCATACCCACCTTGCGATAAGACAAGTAAAAGGCAATGCACCACTGCCAATTTATACCGATTAAGCCAAACTCTGAGCAGCAATACGAAGGCAGAATGAGCTGAAAACGAAATGGTTTGACCTTAAAGTAGAAGCTTGGTCAATATCAAAAATCATCCATTAAGTGTCAGGCTTCAGGCAATAAAAAACGGAGCACCTCGTGAAAGGTACTCCGTATATGATAGGTGCAAAACTTAGTGATACTTAAAGTTAGAGATTGAACAATCCCCAGTTTGTGCATTAATTCTGAATGAAAAAGCATGTGAATGATAATCCACACCGTCATTCCAAATTGTCTCTCCAAATATCTTACATAGCTCTAGCTCACTTACTGAACCGAACTCTTCCATGTGTTTAGCTACAGATAAAAGTTTACCTCTTATCTCTGCAGTCCATTCCGTGTTACTCAAGCAGTTGAAAGCCATAGTTTTTTGCATATTACCTAGCCAAAATGTTTCTTGTTATTAAGTTATATGAATATTCATGATAACAATTTTCTGGCGTTTGTAAATCTATTTTGTGATGAATATCTCACATACTCGCTTGCATTGGTTGGAAATTGAACTTCATTGTTGATAGATAGCACATTACTTTTACAACCTATTGATAAAGCTTTGATTAACGAGTTCTTAGAATATTATGAATGGGATTAAGCATATTTATCGGAAAAGTCCAGTCGAACGAGTGAGAGAATCTAATGGTGATTTCAGTTTGATGCATCGTTTACCGGTTGGTTTATGTGGCGCGCTTCATCAATCATCGTCGCTTCTCTGCGGTATTTTGAAGACAGCTGACGGAATTTTTCACTCAGTGTATGGAGATCTCGGGAGAGTGATTGTGAGCTTTGTACGTGCACTTGCGCACTTTCTGTTTGTCTCGGTAGTTTTGCTCTAGCACAATGTTTAGCGACGGCTTGCCAAGAATGTGTGAGAGACTCAGCTCCATCTAACTCGGTAGACACAACGTATGCCTGTTTTAATAGAACCTCAGAGACATCGTAAGCGGTATCCATATGACTATTGAGCTGTACATTAAATCTTTGTTCGTACTTTGCCCAAAGCTCAATGATCTGCTTTTTGGTGAAATGTTTGGATAACAGCGTTTGTGATTTGTAGGTTGAGAGAACTTGGTTGAATTCTTTGGTGTATTGGTTGTAACGTCCTTCAAATGAGAGCTGGCGATCCAGCAGTAATTGCCAGTTTTCACTGCTACATTGGTTTGCTAGCACGACATTAGCACTCAAAGGTACACACACAATGATAACCTTCACCCAAAAACTCATGACTTTCCTCTACTTACCGCGTTCTCTGTAGAGAGTATAGATGAGCAGCAGCATGAGTTGATGTACACTTGAAAGATACCTAAAACGGAAGAGCTGGTGGATTTGATGAAAAAAGCGCTGATCGCTTTACTTGTGTTGTTAATATTGGGCGGAGGAGGAGCTGCGTATTACTTCTTGGTCATGAATAAAGACCCAATTCCACCAGAGAAAATGGAAGAGCCAGCTGTAGAAGTTACTCAGCAGTCAGAATCTGACCTTGTATCCATTATGGATCTTCAGCCTGAACCAGAACAGACGGAATTTTACGTTTTGGATAGAAAGCTTGAAGTGGTAGAGCAACCTGAAATTGATGGGCTGATAACAGATTATCTCTACAAAGGTGAAAAAGTCGAAGTATTAGAGAAACAAGGCGAATGGGCTCGTATCTCAGATTACATCGTCTTAAAAGAAGGTGGTCCACAGACTGCTGAATGGGTTTCGATGTCTGGCTTGTCGAATGACGAAGTGATCATTTCTGAGAAAGAAAATAAAGAAATACTGGACTCTTACTTGGTTAAATCCGATGACCTTAAGATCCATCAAGAGAAGTTTCGTAATACGGTCGCGAAGCTGATCTCTGATGGCGAATGTGCGCCAAGTGATTTCGAAGAATTAGGCGGTTGGGTGAAATCGGTGAAGTACAGTGACCGAGATGTCTATTTTATCTATTGCGGTGGTTTATCTCTTGAAAATAAAATTTATTTGGATGTAAATACAAATGAAATATTTACTAAGTAAGATCCACTCCGTTATTAATATTAGATGTATTAATAGCGATTAACCTTTCTATTTATTGATTTAGACCGAAAGCCTACTCTCTGTGAGAGTGGGCTTTTTTATTGCCCATTTGTTTTTTTTACCCTAATCAAACGGTTAGTTACTATGAATTTAAGCACTAAATTATATTGAAATCGATATAGGTTAACTTCGATAGATTTATTAATAAGAAATAATGGTCTGATTATTATTTGCACCATCAATTATTTAATTTTCCAATGTTGCATTATTCTTGAAATAAGTTAGCGAACATCATTTTATTTATGGTAAACAATGGCTTATCGGCTTGATGATATAATTGAAATTAAATAAAGCCGATTAATATCAGTGGCTTACCCCTGTTTACATGCTCATAACATTTCATGGGTTTTGAGATGTAAGTCAAGTTTTGAGTCATAACATCAAAATATTTTGTATTTGTAATAATACTTTTTGATTTTGAGATGTAGGGTTTAATTAAAGCAAAACGTAAAGTTTAATTATCAAATAAGACATTATCTTATTAACACCATTGTTATTTAATTGCTTGTAAGGGATGGAACCATTAATGAAAAAACTTGCTTTAATTACAGGGTCAAAAGGCGGTATCGGATCAGCAATTTCCTCTAAATTAGTTGCAGACGGCTATCGTGTTATCGCGACTTATTTTACTGGAAACTACCAATGTGCATTGGATTGGTTTAACGAAAAACAATTCACCGAAGATCAAGTGAGATTGTTTGAATTAGATGTTACCAATACTGCGGAATGTGCGCTGAGCTTAAGCAAGTTGTTAGAAGAAGAAGGCACGGTGGATGTGTTGGTCAATAACGCAGGTATTACACGTGATAGCGTCTTTAAAAAGATGGATGCCGAAGCGTGGAAAGAGGTTATCGAAACGAATTTAAACAGTTTGTTCAACGTGACTCAACCTCTGTTCGCTCCTATGTGTGAAAAGGGTAACTGTCGAGTCATCAATATATCTTCAGTAAATGGTCTTAAAGGTCAATTCGGACAAACCAACTACTCCGCGGCTAAAGCGGGAATGATTGGTTTCTCTAAAGCCTTGGCTGCAGAAGGCGCTCGTAGCGGCGTAACAGTGAACGTGATTGCCCCTGGCTACACTGCAACACCTATGGTTGAGCAAATGAAGCCTGAAGTACTGGATTCAATCAAGAATCAAATCCCAATGAAACGCTTGGCTACACCTGTTGAGATTGCAGATGCAGTGGGCTTTTTAGCGAGTGATTCAGGTGCTTACATTACAGGCGAGACTCTGTCTGTGAATGGCGGCTTGTACATGCACTAATTGGCGAAACTGAAGGGATTGGAATGATGGAAAAAGTATTTATTGTTGCGGCTAAGCGCACTCCTATTGGTGCATTTACCGGGTCGCTAAAAAACGTATCTGCGGGCGAACTGGCTGGTGTTGCGATCAAAGGTGCACTTGAGTCTGTCGCTCTTTCGTTAGATGCGATTGATGAAGTGATCGTCGGCAACGTGATTTCGGCAGGTCAAGGCATGGGGGTTGCTCGTCAGGCTTCCATCTATGCAGGGCTTCCTGAAGAAACACCAGCATACGGTGTGAACATGATTTGCGGAAGCGGCATGAAATCAGTGATGGACGCAGCGGCGCACATCAAAGCACAAGATGCTGAAGTGGTTATTGCTGCTGGCGTTGAAGTGATGTCACAAATTCCTTTTGTGGTACCAGCGAGCGTTCGTAATGGTCACAAAATGGGTGACATCTCGATGAAAGACTTACTGGTTGGTGATGGCTTAACCGATGCGTTTAATCACTACCACATGGGCATGACCGCTGAAAATATTGCGAACACGTTGAATATTTCGCGCCTAGCTCAAGATAACTATGCCTTAGAGAGCCAACAAAAAGCCGTTGCTGCGATTGAGGCGGGTAAATTTAACGAGCAAATCGTGCCTGTAGAAGTTAAGCAGCGCAGACAAACCGTCACTTTTGATACCGATGAGTATCCGAAGTCAGACGCGACATTCGAAGGTCTGCAAAAGCTTCGTCCAGCTTTTGACCGTGAAGGGTCTGTCACGGCGGGTAATGCTTCGGGCATCAATGATGGTGCGAGTGCAATTATCTTAGCCTCAGAGAGTGCAGTAGCGAAATACGGACTGACACCACTGGTAGAGCTAACGAGCTACGCACAGTCTGGATTAGATCCAAAGATTATGGGTTTAGGCCCAGTAGAAGCCGTTTCTAAAACGCTTGATAAGGCGAATCTCACTCTAGAAGAAGTAGATTTGTTTGAATTGAATGAAGCGTTTGCAGCACAAGCTCTTGGCGTAATGTATCAATTGTCAGAGCAGCATGACTTACCGCTTGATGAGTTCAAGCCAAAGGTCAATGTGAATGGTGGTGCAATCGCACTTGGCCATCCTTTAGGTGCGTCAGGCAATCGAATTATTGTTTCACTCATCCATGAAATGCTTGAACAGAAAACGACTTATGGCGTTGCTTCACTCTGTGTGGGTGGAGGAATGGGAACCGCTGTTTTGCTAAAAGGTATTGAAGGTTAGAGCCTGATATATCGGTAGCAAGCTTAAATATCGGATCAGCTTTTCAAAGCATCGTGAGTTAATCGATGAGCGTTGGCTGAAACGATAGTGACACAAATTTATTAAACTATGTATTCATCAGGAGTTACTTATGTACACGGATATTTTCAAAACAATTACTGACCAAACTGAAAAGCAATTTGAACCGTACTTAAAGTTCAACAAGTTGGTTGCAAAGAACGTTCAAACGATGACTGAACTGCAAATGAATGCAATGCAGACTTACACGAACATGGGTCTTGCACAAATGAAAGCAGTGACTGAAATCAAAGACGTGACTAGCCTAACGGCGTTCAACAGCCAGCAACTAGCAGCGCTAACTCAACTGTCTCAACAGATGATGAGTGATAGCTCAAAAATGCAAGCTGCTGCAAAAGAGTTTAAAGAAGATGTTGAAACACTAACAACTGAAAACTTGAAAACAGTTACACCTGCATAAATTTAATCGCCATCGAGTTAGCGCAGTGTTTACTGTGAGGCTCGGTGGCGATTTTCCGATTATTGGAGTCATGTTATGTTTCAACACTTCTTTTCGGACTACCTTGTTAAACTTCAACAAACGAACCAGCAATGGTGGGAAAGCTTTGAACAAAACAAGGAAGCCGCGCAATCTCCCCTAAACCAAGCGATGCAAGAATTGAACTTTGATGATGCATCAAAAATCTTCGAGCAAGCCGCCAACCAACCCGCCGTTCTGCTTCAGTTACAATCTCAATGGTGGGAACAGCAACTTAAGATCTGGCAGAATGCCGCGCTGATGGGCAACACCGAGAGTGTTATCTCAGAAGACCGCAGCGACAAGCGCTTTATTGATGAAGCGTGGAAAAACGACCCGTTCTACAGCTTTATCAAACAATCCTATTTGTTGTTCAGTAAAAGCTATATCGACACCATCAACTCGATCGAAGGTATTGACGAAAAAACCAAAGAGCGAGTGGCGTTCTTTTCTCGTCAGGCAATCAATGCACTTTCTCCAAGTAACTTTATTGCAACGAATCCAGAGTTGATGAAACTGACGCTTGAGCGAAATGGTGAAAACCTTCTCGATGGGTTAGAGCAGTTACAAGCAGACGTTGAAGCGAGTGCTGATATCCTCAAGATCCGCATGACCAACAATAACGCCTTCCGATTGGGTGTGGATGTTGCGAATACCGAGGGTGATGTTGTCTTTCAAAACGAGCTGTTTGAACTCATTCAATACTATCCAAAGACACCGCAGGTCAATGCGACGCCTTTGCTGATTGTTCCGCCGTTTATCAACAAGTACTACATTCTCGACCTTCGTGAGAAGAACTCGATGGTACGCTGGTTGCTTGAGCAAGGGCACAGCGTGTTCATGATGTCTTGGCGTAATCCGGGCGAGGCGCAGAAAGATCAAGAATTCGGTGACTATGTCACGGAAGGCGTGGTTAAAGCGGTTGCTTCGATTGAAGACATTACTGGTAAAGAGCAGATCAACGCCGCGGGTTACTGTATCGGTGGTACGGTACTGGCCTCTACGGTGGCTTACTATGCTGCGAAGCGTATGAAGAAACGCATTAAAACCGCGACGTTCTTTACCACCTTGTTGGATTTCTCGCAGCCGGGTGAGGTGGGCGCGTATATCAATGAGACAATCATCAACGCGATTGAGAAGCAGAACGATGGCAAAGGCTATATGGATGGTCGCTCGTTGAGTGTGACGTTCAGTTTGCTTCGTGAAAACAGCCTGTACTGGAACTACTACATTGATAACTACCTCAAAGGCAGCAGCCCGATGGAGTTTGATCTTCTGTACTGGAACAGTGACAGCACAAACGTAGCTGCTAAGTGCCATAACTTCTTGCTGCGTTCGCTTTACCTTGAGAACAAACTGGTTCAAGACAAAGGCGTGAAAGTGGGCGGTGTTTGGATTGATCTGAATAAGATCAAAATACCAAGCTACTTCATTTCAGCTAAAGAAGACCATATTGCCTTGTGGCAGGGGACGTACCGTGGTGCTTTGAATACCGGTGGCAACAAGACGTTCGTACTGGGCGAGTCTGGTCATATCGCGGGTATTGTTAACCATCCAGACAAGAAGAAGTACGGGTTCTGGCTGAATGACAACCTAGACGACTCGGCGGATGAGTGGCTAACTAATGCGACTCATAATGAGGGGTCTTGGTGGACACACTGGAATCAGTGGCTCCAAGGTTTTGAAACTGACGAAAAAATCGAACCTTTCAATCAAGGCTCAGAGCTTAACCCAGTGATAGGCAAAGCGCCAGGCAACTATGTAAAACAGGTGCTGCCGATTGTCGATCAAGAGCAGGTTGATAAAGAGACCGTAGAGAAAGAAGCGCCAGAAAACGAAGCTTAGGGCGTTAAGTCACATTCAAAAATAAAGATACACAACGTCAGATAATAAAAAAGCCACTGAATTCAGTGGCTTTTTAGTATCAACTCATCCCAAAGATAATTGGCCTAAGTTGAAGCAATTTCGATTTCTAATCGACTTCTTTGTCTTTAGTCATAGATAAAAGCCAAAGAGATACGGCTGCAACACCTGCAAAGCCACCAAGAATGATAACTGGCATAGCGCTGTAACCTAGGATGTGCCAAATTACGCTTTCTAAAGTACTCATTCAATCGCTCCTTATTGCCAGCCTTCAACGCCGTGCATGTCTGGTAGTTTGTGTGCAATACCTTTGTGACAGTCTACACACGTTTTTTCACCAGAAGCTAGCGCAGTCGAGTGTTGTTTCGCACTACGAGGGCTCTGCTCTGAGAAGTCCATGTAATCGAACTGGTGACAGTTACGACACTCAAGTGAATCGTTCTTTTTCAATCGAGCCCATTCGCGTTCCGCTAGGTGAGCACGACGTGCTTTGAACTTTTCTTCAGTATTGATGGTTTTCGCAATAAAGTGTGCGTATAGCTCTTTAGATGCTTGAACCTTACGAACAATTTTATCAGTCCATTCATGAGGTACGTGACAGTCTGAACAGATAGCACGAACACCAGAACGGTTAGAGTAGTGAATTGTCTCTTGGATTTCAGCAACGATAGGTGCGTGACAGCCAGAACAGAATTCTTCTGTGTTGGTTGCCTCCATACCCGTGTTGAATGCACCCCAGAACAAAAGACCACCCGAGAAACCCAAGAACAAAACAACGCCTACGGCTGCTTTACTTGGTGTCGCGAGTCTTTTCCAAAACGCTTTAAGTAATTTTATCATATATAGCCTCTCTTACAGTCCGGCTACGATTAACGCAGTGAATCTACAGGTTTGAACTCGTTCTCAACTAGTGGCTTAGCATTAGCTTGAGGTACGTGACACTGTAGACAGAAGTAACGACGAGGTGATACGTCTGCAAGTACCGCATCTTCACGGTTCATGTAGTGAGTTACACTCACTTTAGTAGCACCCATTTCTTTTGCGTTTTTCCAGCTGTGGCAAGAAAGACACTTGTTAGCGTTAAGAGAAACTTCATAGCTACGAATAGTATGAGGCACTAGAGGTGGTTGGTATACGTAGTCACTCTCAAGTACTTGGTCACGAGGGAACTTTTTGAAGTCATCTGCTGCGCGAGTTGCTTCAAGTTCACTTGCACCACGTAGAGATTCTACGCCACCAATGCCGCCTGGGTTATCCAGTTCAGCTTCAGCTTGAACTGCACCAGCTAGCAAAAGACCAGCTGATAGTAGGGCAGTAATCAGTTTTTTCATGGTTAATTTCTCCGCCTAAAGGCTAATTCTTTGAGTGGACTACTTCTTTCAAAAAGTAACGAAAAAAGTAGTCGCAATATTAAATACGTTAGATCTTGTATCTAGGTTCGAAAAGCGCTTGGCTCTTAAGAAACCTTAGTGATCTTAACTGGACACTTCTTGTAATCCGTCTGTTTAGACAGAGGATCCGTTGCATCCAAGATCAACTTGTTGATCAGAATTCTTGCATCAAAGAATGGTACGAATACCAAGCCTTGTGGTGGACGGTTACGACCACGAGTTTCAACACGAACGCGTACTTCACCACGTTTGTTTTCGATAAGAACTTCATCACCACGGCGAAGACCACGAGCTTTAGCATCAGCAGGGTGGATGTAACAAAGTGCATCCGGTACTGCTTTGTAAAGTTCTGGTACACGACGAGTCATAGTACCTGTGTGCCAGTGCTCAAGAACACGACCTGTACATAGCCACATATCGTATTCATCGTTTGGTACTTCAGGTGGCGCTTCGTATGGTGCATTGATGATCAGTGCTTTACCATCTGGTTTGCCGTAGAAGTCCCAATCAGAACCTTTCTTAGCGTATGGATCTGAACCTTCTTTAAAGCGCCATAGTGTCTCTTTACCGTCAACAACAGGCCAACGTAGACCACGAACTTGGTGGTAGCGATCGTATGGTGCTAAATCATGACCGTGGCCGCGACCAAAGGCTGCGTATTCTTCGAATAGACCTTTTTGAACGTAGAAACCTTGAGCTTGTGCATCGTCGTTAAGCTCTTGAGCTTCAGATAGTGGGAATGCATCAACGTTACCGTTTTTGTAAAGCACGTCGTACATGGTTTTGCCGCGGTACTCAGGCATTTTCGCAACCAGTTCTTCACCCCAAACTTCTTCAATAGTGAAGCGCTTAGAGAATTCCATGATTTGCCATAGGTCAGACTTAGCTTCACCTACGGTTTTCACTTGTTGGTACCATGCTTGTGTACGACGCTCTGCGTTACCGTAAGCACCTTCTTTTTCGATCCACATTGCTGTTGGAAGGATAAGGTCAGCCGCTTGAGCTGTTGCCGTTGGGTACGGGTCAGAACATACAATGAAGTTATCTGGGTTACGGTAACCTGGCAGACGTTCAGTGTTGATGTTTGGACCAGCTTGCATGTTGTTGTTACACATTACCCAGTAAGCGTTGATCTTACCGTCTTTAAGCATACGGTCTTGAACAACAGCGTGAGCACCTGGTTTAGCAGGGATAGTGCCTTCTGGAAGTTTCCAGATGTCTTCTGCAATCTTACGGTGTTTAGGGTTAGCAACAACCATATCGGCAGGTAGACGGTGAGAGAACGTACCAACTTCACGAGCTGTACCACACGCAGATGGTTGGCCAGTTAGTGAGAATGGGCTGTTACCTGGAGTAGAAATCTTACCTGTTAGAAGGTGGATGTTGTACACAAGGCTGTTCATCCATACGCCACGAGTATGTTGGTTCATACCCATAGTCCAAAGTGACATTACTTTGATGTTTGGATCGGCATATTGCTTAGCCAACTTGATAAGGTCATCTTGAGATACACCTGACATTTCAGACGCTTTCTCAACTGTGTACTCAGCAACAGACGCTTTGTAGTCTTCGAAAGAGATAGCAGTCATTTCACCTGAGTTAGGGTTTGCTGCTGCTTTCTGTAGAGGGTCGTCGTCACGAAGGCCGTAACCGATGTCTGTCGTTGCTTGCTTGAAGTTCGTGTGTTTGTTCACGAAGTCCCAGTTAACTGCATCGTTTTGAATGATGTAGTTAGCAATGAAGTTAGCAATTGCTAGATCTGATTGAGGTTCGAAGATGTAACCCGTGTCTGCAAGCTCGAAAGAACGGTGGTAGTAAGTAGACAGTACGTTTACTTTAACGTGTGGGTGGCTTAGACGACGGTCTGTAATACGAGTCCATAGTACTGGGTGCATTTCTGCCATGTTTGAACCCCACAGTACGAATGCGTCTGCGTGTTCAAAGTCATCGTAACAACCCATTGGCTCATCGATACCGAAAGTTCGCATGAATGCGCCTACCGCTGAAGCCATACAGTGACGAGCGTTTGGATCGATGTTGTTAGAACGGAAACCCGCTTTCATCATCTTAACGGCTGCGTAGCCTTCCATTACTGTCCACTGGCCTGAACCGAACATACCAACACCTGTTGGACCGTTCTTCTTCAGTGAAGCTTTCCATTTCTCAGCCATTACGTCGAACGCTTTGTCCCAAGATACCGGTGCGAAATCACCATCTTTATGGAACTCACCGTCTTTCATACGAAGTAGAGGAGTCTCAAGACGGTCTTTACCGTACATAATTTTTGAAAGGAAGTAGCCTTTGATACAGTTAAGGCCTTTGTTTACCGGTGCTTCTGGGTCGCCTTGAGTCGCAACCACTTTACCGTTTTGAGTACCTACCAGTACTGAACAGCCCGTACCACAAAAACGACAAGGCGCTTTATCCCACGTGATTTTTGTTTGATCAGAGCTAGCAATCAGGTTGGTTGCTGTTGCTGGTAGAGTTACACCTGCAACGGCTGCCGCTGATGCAGCTGCGTTTGCTTTCACAAACGCACGTCTTGTCATTTTCATACTTCACCCTCAAGTTGAGAATTGTTGCTTCCAGTTTCTAAATCCGTTTCGTCCAGTCCAGTTTCGATTTGGTGATAAACCAAAGCTGTCCCTAAAACGTTCGTAATATTATTAATTTCTTCGATGGTATCCGTTACAAAACCTTGGTTTTCGGTTTCTAGGACCACTATGATTTTGCCTTCAGGGCTACTGCCGTAAATCTCTGCATTATCGAACTGTTCGATTTGTGCTTTGATCTCGTCTAGATGCTCTGGGCTCACATGCACGACTAAACTTGATATATGCACTTCATTTAGTGCCATAAATTGCTCTCGTTATTTTTGTTTTATGCATTACTCACAAGAATAGCTGAAGTAGGGCAAACTGCTACGCAGGCTCCACAACCGCTACACTCATCTAACTTGATTTTTGGTAGAGCAACACTGCCTGCTCTAAGTTGAAATTGAATGGCCATAGGTTCACACATGTCACCACAGCTTCGGCATTCAACATTTTGTTGCGCTAAACACTTATCAGAGATATGTGCTTTTGCTTGCCAAGGCTCTCCTTGCTTTGGCTTAAAAATGGGTTCAGGACAAACATCTGCACATTGATAGCAGAACGTACACTCATCAATAGAGAAATCGACAGTGGGAAAACCACCATCGCCTACAATGATTATCTTAGTCTCACAACTTTCGATGCATTTACCGCAGCGAGTACAGTCATCTGTAAAGCTTTCTAGGCTGTTAATCCAAGGCAAACGAATCTGGCTTGAGTCAACTTTTCGTCTCGAAAAAAGACTGCGTTTTGATAGATCTACCACTAGATACCTATAGATGTTGCTAAGATGTTGTAATTGTAGGTCATTATTCTATTAATATCTTGTAATGAGTCCTCATAAGTAGTGTAGTTTTAGAAACAATTGTATAAATACCCCCTAAGGGCTAATTGGGGGCATATATTGTCTTAGATCAATAAATTACGGAGCGAGTGATCACATATTGAATGGAGCTATGATTTTTGATGTGTGACAATACGATATCGCTGGCAAGTCATTTATCAATAGGAAGGCACTTTTGCTTATAAAACCGGTTTCATCTGTAACAAGTACGATAGCAAAATCTTTGCTCTCTATACTGCTGTTGTCGGTTGCTACGACTGGCTTTGCCATCTTTACTTTGGCTTCAAGTTTGAATGATGCGGAAGCGGTTAACGTGGCCGGTTCAATGCGAATGCAAAGCTACCGTTTAGCCCATGATATTCAAATAGAATCCGTCGATTACGAATCCCATATTCGTGAATTCGAAAGTTCTCTTTACTCGCCATCGATGACCAATTTAGTCAGTTGGAATGTTCCGACAGACATCACAGAAGATTACTATTTAATTATCGGCCGTTGGCATGAGCTGAAACAGGTCTTGAATAGCGAAGAGCGCGATCACTATCTCGTGTTGGTTGAAAACTTCGTGGCTGAAATCGATGGCTTCGTTTATAAGCTGCAAGAGTTCTCTGAAGACAAGTTAATAAAGTTAGCGTGGGCTGGTGGTATCGGCCTTGGTGGAATTCTGGTCATATCTCTTTTTGTTGTTCACTTTGTACGTAAACAAGTTGTTAAGCCACTCCATGCGCTCGTTGGTGCCAGTCAGCGGATCAAAAACAGCGACTTTGAGGTAGAGTTAAAAGTCACTAATAACAATGAACTCGGCATTCTGACTAAGACGTTTAACTCGATGGCCAAAGATTTGGGGGTGCTCTATCGAAACCTTGAGTCTGTTGTCGACGCTAAGACGGTCGAGTTGCAAAACGCCAACCAATCTTTGCAGGCGCTTTATCACTCTTCACAAGAACTTACGGTTACACGTATCGCCCCTGAAAACTTCCGAGCTATTCTGCAGCACCTCGTCAGTCTCGAAGGGATAGAATCGTTAAGGCTTGAGATTGCCGATAGTTCGGGTCGTTCGTTGATTATGGACGAAGGGTATGATTCGAACTTGGATTATGAAAAGTTTGAAATGAAGTTGGATGATAACGAACTTATCTTGGGCTATTTATATTGTTCATATCATCATGGTCATTCAACCAAGACGCTGATTGAGAGCTTTATCCAACTGTTATCACGAGCGATCTATTATAATCGCGCGCAGAAGAAAGCAGAACAGCTTATTATAATGGAAGAACGTGCAACGATTGCGCGTGAACTTCACGATTCATTGGCTCAATCACTGTCATATTTGAAAATCCAAGTAACGTTGTTGAAGCGCGTGATTGGCAAATTGCCAGAGCAACAACACCGAGAGCAGTCGGAACAAATAGCGTCGGAAATCGGCAACGGTTTAGCGGATGCCTATACTCAACTACGAGAGTTGCTCACAACCTTTAGGTTGACCATAAAAGAGGGCAACTTCGGAGATGCTTTAAGCACCATGCTTGAAGAGCTCAGTGAAAGAACAGATGCAAAGATTAACCTCACCAATAATCTTTCATCCATAGAGCTTGATGCACACAGTCAAGTTCACTTGCTTCAATTGATTCGTGAAGCAACAATAAACGCAATAAAACACGCCAATGCCGACTTGATAGATGTATGCTGTATCGATGAGGAAGGTGAAGTATTAGTCGTGATTAAAGATAATGGAGATGGCTTTGACTCAAGTAGTTCCAAGACGAACCACTACGGGATGAGCATTATGCAGGAGCGTGCGGCAAGACTGAATGGCGACTTAACGATTGAAGCGGCTCAAGGTGAAGGCTGTACAGTCATATTGAAATATAAAAGTTTGAAGGAAGTTAAAGTTGACGATTTGTAAAGTAATGCTGGTTGATGATCATCCATTGATGCGCAGAGGTATAAGCCAATTACTGAGCTTTGAAGATGAATTCGAAGTGATTGCAGAAGCAAGTAACGGTACTGAAGCAGTCGCTCTTGCCCATGAAGAAGAACCTGATTTGATCCTATTGGATCTTAATATGAAAGGCATGTCTGGACTTGATACGCTGAAAGCACTTCGTACTGATGGCTCAAGCGCTAATATCGTTATTCTAACGGTTTCTGATAGTCCTGCAGACATTGAAGCGATTGTAAAAGCGGGCGCTGATGGCTACTTGTTGAAAGACACAGAACCCGATGAGTTAATTGAACTTCTTAAGCAAGCACACAGCGGTGACAAGGCTTACAGCAGTGTGGTTGCTCGTTACCTAAATGATGCTGGTAGCCGCAATGATATCTTCGACCAACTGACTGAACGCGAAATGCAGATCCTTCAAGAAGTCGCGAAAGGTTACCGTAATAAGCAGATCGCTGATCACCTGTTTATTTCTGAATCGACAGTTAAGGTACATATGAAGAGTCTACTGAAAAAGCTACAAGTGCCTTCCCGTACCGCTGCCACGGTTCTGTATCTAGAACGCTATGGTGAAATGAAGTAGGGCTTGGTCCTTTGAGATAACACTATTTCAAGCCTTACTGTTTATACATGTCTCGATAGTTTTAACGATGTTGAGAAAATGATATTAAAAAAAGGCGCTGAACTTATTAGGTTCAGCGCCTTTTTGTTTACGCATTTTATATCAGTATTGGTGTTCGTTTGTTCTTCGTTCTTTGAGATTAGAAACTTAAGGCTTACGCTGCCATTGGAACCAATACAAGCGTGCCGAAGATAACGGTAATAAGACCACAGATTACCGGTACAGAAGTACGTTTTACGACTTCAAATGGGCTGATTTTACCCATACCAGATGTCGCTACAATTACACCAGATACTGGTGAAATAGTACGGCCTAAGTTAGATGCTTGAAGCATTGGGATGATTAAGAATGCTGGGTTCAAGCCCATTTTCGCCGCTAATGATGGAGCCAGTTCTACGAATGCATAGAAAGGCGCGTTACCAGAACCTGTTGCGATAGCTGCAGCAACCGTTAGACCCGTCAGGATAAGCATCAATGCGATACCGCCTGCGCCTGCCGATTCAGCAAGACCAATTAAGTTATCAATCGCACCAATAGACATTAGACCTTGAGCAAATACGCCTGCCGCAACCAACAGCATTACCACGCCTTTAAACGCGTCAGCCATACCTTGGTAGCAAGAATCTAGGTCTTCTAGTGTTTTCTCGCCGTCAAACTTCTTAACAACGTAATCAATAACTGCACCCACGAAGATAGAACCTACCACAATGGTATAGATATCAAGTGAAAGCCCAGGGATAGTGCGTCCGTTGAATAGAAAAACGCCGATGATAGGTAAGAATGGAAGTGCAGCGTAGAAAGCCGGTGCGGTCGTTTCAATTTCAGAAACGTCTACTTTCTCCATTGGTGTGTTTTCTTTCTTATCTAGGTATTTGTTCCAGAAGAAAGCCGCACCCGCCATTACGATGATTGCACAGATAGAAACAGGTAGTACCGTTTGAACAGCAAACACATCAAGGGACATGCCTGACTTTTCTGCCGCGATAACCACATCACCAGAGGTTGGTGAAAGAATGATGGCTGCAGGTGATGCACAAACTGCAACTGCCGCTGGGCGAGAAATACCCATTGCCGTCATCATTGGGAATAGGGTTGCCATCAATAGCACACCAAGACCCGTTGCAGAACTTACTGCTAGAGACATCAGACACGCTACGATGTAAGCCGCAACAAGAAGTACATAGGGAGATTTGATCGCAGCAAGTGGTTTAGAGAACTGCTTCACTACCACGTTGTTAGCGCCAATGTGCGTCATGTAAGAAGCAAAACCACAAAGAAGCATGATTTGCATGCCTAGGCCGCCCCCGCGGTATTGAAGCATGTACTTAACAAATTCTAGTGAGTCGGTAACCATGTTACCTGTTGAAGCGATTTTAGCTGGTAAGACTGTGTGACCAATAAGGCCGGTGATAAGAAGTAGGGCAAGGCCAGCAGTTAGTAATACACCCGCCGCTTTATAGCCTTTTACAATAAAGTAACCAACAGCAATAGTAATCACTAATCCGATCAAGAGCTCTAACATAGAAATCTCCACAAAGTTTAAAAAATATAAGAAAGTGTTTCAGAATATGACAATGAATGTACAGAAAACTGCACTGTGGCACGAGGCATAGTTGAGGTTGATATGATCTAAGACAAACATTTTTTTCGATGTTAATTGTGGTTGTAAATCGTGATTAACTACTGTTGTTTAGATGTTAATAAACAAATTTTGTGGCTCGTTAGAATATAACTTGGATCACCTTTGATTGTTCTAGTTGCATATGGAGGTGTTGTTTTATAAATCGTGAGTGTTTTTTGTACTTTGGAAGGAGAAGTGTAACGAAGTGGGTATTTATCGGAGTAAAGAGGTGGGAATCTTAGCTTTTAAGCTTACTTACATTTAAAGATTACTTATGTTTAACGCCTACTTACTTCCCATAAGTAAGCGCTAAAACACAAGCTGGTACTAAAATATAATTAGGTTTAAAAATAGCGAGCGAGTTTAGTTTATATCAACGTCAGGAGTGGCATTTGAATACGTTGGCAACTCAGAACAGATAACCTTCTTACAAAAATGAATCATCCCATAGCGAGTAATGAGTAAAAACTCTTCTCTATTCAATGGAATGTAAGGCATGGCGTCAGAAGATAGGGTAGACCCTTCACTTATCATCACCTTTTCGTAAAACGACAACTCGCGATTCGGGATGATTTGTTGGTGTTGGTTCTCATCCAGTGAGATGTCGTGTTGAGTGACAGAGTAAGAGCCCGACGACGTAAAACCGACTTGTTTAGTCGATACATACAATAAGTCATAACTGTCATTCTTCTTAAATTCGATGTTAATAGCAGACTGGTTATGAATCATATTATTGGACGGGTTAATAATCGACGCTGTATTGGCTAAATAATGCCCTTCTAGATGTGACTTGGGAATAAAGGTAGAAAGCCAGCCGACTAATACGCCAAGCAGTACCACAAAAATTGCTGTATTAGTTTTATTATTCACAAGTCACTCCTTTAAATCCGGCAGGGAAGCTCAGAGATTTTCCTGAATTATCGATGATGATTTTTCGTCCCTTATATTCATAAAGCGTTACGTTGAATAACTCATTAAATGTGAATTCATCGGATTCGATTTTACATGAGATAAAATGCTGACCCACGAGATCTTCGCCTAGGCTATTTCTATCTAAATAAGAAAACAAATAATGGGATAAACCTGCAGCCACTACAAATAATGCAACCAGTGCTAATAGACTGTTTGTTTTTTTCGTAGCGGCCGTTGTCTCGGTTGTTGAGCTTTCAGGCGCAGTGTTGGTTTCAGGTTGTGTCGTTTCTTGCTTTGGTTGCGATTGAATTTTACGCAGTGCGCGTTCTTTGTCTTGTGTCACTTGTCCTGCAAATCGGTAACCTTTACCGCGCTCAGTGACGATGATCATCCCACTCTTATCTTCTAACGCTTTTCGGCAAATCGAGATGGTTTGCATTAGGCTGCCATCTTCAACGTATATACCTTTAGACACCCACACCTGTTCAATAAGAACTTGGCGAGTGATCACCTCATTAGGTCTCGAGATAAAAAACTTAAGTAGCTCTGATTCATTAGAACCTATTGGGTAGGTACGGCCCGTCTTAAAGTGATGGATTTCACTCTCTTCTAAATTGACCTGTATATCATCATTGATAATAAATTCAGCAGACATCTGGGTTCTCATTGTTATAAGCGTTCTAACCTAAATATAACAAATCTTACAACAAACATAAACTTACTGATTTTATCGTCTTTGATGTTTAAGTGACTGAATTTATTTTGATTATTAGCCGAATTAGATTTCCTTATATACCTTTTTGAGGTTGTTTAATGCGGTTTCAGGTGCTTGCCGTTAGTAGCTATTGGATCATTAACGGGTGACGCTGATTTAGTGGGTGTGGGTTAATTGCTCAAATTTCTTACGTAGTTTTATCAACGTGTCATTCCAACTCTGTGTTGCCTTGCTCTCTACGAATAAAAAGTCGAGCTTACCTCCGACTCAATCGGCAACTCAAATAACGATAAATCGCATGACCACACCAGTTAAATGCGAAAGCTACGAAGGAGCTGTTTTGAAAGATTTCAATAAGCCATATATATGTGGACTGATTACGCTTGCCTTACTCGGCTGTCAGTCTGAAGACTCGACTCAAGATGCCGTTTCGGTATTGGTTCCCTACAACATTAATGAACTACCAAAACCAAACGATGGGTATGGGTATGACGACGATGGAACAATATCCGGTGTCGGTGAAGACGCTGCCGCAATGTCATCGACCAATGATGCTTATTATCAGGACTACAACAATTCATACGCAGCCCTAGACGGCTGGGGACTTTGTGCAGAACCGATTTTAATTCCGCTTCAAAGTGTGAATTCTGACAAACGTTATCCACTCAATAACGAAACCTTAGCCGGGAATGTTGTATTAATTGATGACCTAACAGGCGAAGAAGTTATCACTCAAATATCCGCTGATGGTTCCAATATTAAAATTCAATGTGAATCAGGCTTAGCTGAGAGTCGTACTTATTCGATTGTAGTAACGGATGGGGTAAAAACTGAATTTAATGAGCCTTTAAAAGCAGATGCCAGCTTTGACGAGTTGATTTATTCAGACGTTCCATTAAATAACGAAAAAGAAGAAGTTCTTCAAGAGCAAGTATTGAGCGCTATTGATTCATATTATGCGTTATATCCAGATAAAGGTATTCCTGTATATGCCGCGCAATTTAAAACTCAGAGTTCTTATTCGTCACTAGACGCAATGAGGAATAACCACGTCAAGTTTAATACTAGATTCTTAGATGGTTATGACACGGTTCGCGAGTTTAATGGGGATTACAATCAGTATTCTAAGAAGTTAAGAATACCATCTTATCTACCTTTTACTCAGGCTCGAGAATCCGAGTGCCTTGTTGATGAGTTTGATCCGAAAGAAAATTGTCCTCCTTTATATGAATGGATTACTAATCAAGAAGGTGGTTTCCCGACCGCAGCAATGCCAGAACCAAAGGTAATAGAATTTCTCGATATAACAGCTGACATCTATCTACCTAATTATGCTGATACGCCTAGGCCGAAAGATACCTCTATTGGGTTCCCGACTGCGATATTTATCCACGGTGTTACTGCAGAGCGCGGCACTGCTTCTTTGATGGCGGCCGAGTACACAAAAAAAGGCTATGCCGTTGTTGCTATCGATATGCCATATCACGGGGAAAGAATGCGCTATGACAATACCGATCCAGACGGTGTGGGACCAGAGAAAGGGGTAGAGATTAGTGCTAGAGCAGACAAGGCGTTCTTCATCAATATTGATTCCCCTTTAGCTCTGCGCTCTAACCTTCAGCAATCAGTGTCTGACTTTTTAGGTCTTCGTTATGCGCTAAGCCAAGAAGCTTGGGTGAAAAAAGATGATGTCCACTTAATTGGACAATCGTTGGGTGGAATCATGTCGGTGATGGTCAGTGAATTCAGTCAAGCGTCTCGAGAACTTACGGCTAACTCAGACTTTGTTTTCAATACTGTGAACTTTGTTGTTCCGGGGCAGGGGCTAACCAACTTGGTTTTGTCTTCTCAAACCTTAGGCCCTGAAATGTCTGAAGGTGTTAAGAAGTCTCCTGATGTTCAGCGTGGCATTGCTGAAACGGTGATACCTGATATCTGTACCGTAGAGGCAACAAATCAGCAGTGCATTGAAGCACTTAGAGAGTTTGTCGCACTTTCAACAGATAACGCTCTGCTTGTTAGTCAGTTAGAGAATGACATCTTTGATTTAGTTGTTACCGACCTTAAACAAGGGGTCCAAGCAACAGTTGATAGTGCTGACCCTGCGAGCTTTATCTCGAGACAAGTTGCTGCTGAGCAACCAACTCTTTTGTTAGCTGCCGTTGGAGATTGCGGGGAGACTTGTGACGTTGGTGTTGATTACGTCCCAGATAGCGTAATTCCGAATACCGCGCCAGATAACATTCGTACTGGTACTGAACCACTTATTACTGCGCTTGGCTTAGACCCAATTACAGGTACATCAGAAAATATTGATGAAAAGCGCGGAGCCGTGAGAACAACTACCGGCGGACATGGTACGTATTTGTTCCCCTATGAAGGTCCCGTTGATGAAAATGGCTTGCCGGGCACACCAGGTGAAAACATGTCAGACGTTCGTGAAGCTGTGGGAACTCAACAAATTGCCGTTGCTTCTATGGTAATGAGTGACGGCGCAGTAGTCGTCATTAATAACGAAGATCATATCGAAACAGAGGTGCCTCAAGATGAAGAATAAACTTTTATTGGGCACTGCCGCTGCTCTTGTTCCTTGCCTAACTAATGCGGCTGGATTTCAACTTAACGCGCAGTCAGCTACGGGGTTAGGTCGTGCATTTGCCGGTGATGCAGTGATGGCAGATAGCGCTGCGATTGTTGCTAAGAACAGTGCTGCGATGGCTTACATCGAGCAACCAACACTCTCTGTCGGCGCTATCTATATCGATAGTGGTATCGATGTCTCTAATGTGAGCTACACGCCGATGAAAGGGGATACAGAAACATTCGATGATCAATCACTAGATGCCGGAACATTAGTTCCGAACCTTCACTATGTTCATCCTATTCAAGGCTCTAAATTTACCTTAGGTGCCACCGTGCATTCTAACTTCGGTACCGATGTGGAGTTTGATGATTCGTTCGAAGCGGATGAGTTTGGTGGGAAAACAGCGTTATCGAGTATTAATGTAGGTTTTGCGGTTGCCTATGAGCTGTCTGAGAAAATCAATTTAGGTGCTGGGCTCGATGTCATCTACGGGGAAGGCGAAATTTACAGGAAAAACCTTCTAGATGTTGATGCTGATGGTTTTGGATTGGGTGCCAATGTAGGTGCTACTTACCAAGTTAATGAAAACAACAGGTTTGGTATTACTTATCGATATAGTCCGGATATAGAAGTTGAAGGGGATATTACGAAAGGCGGTGTCTCTGCCGACAAGATGAATGTACCTCTACCAGACACTCTAGAGTTTTCTGGTTGGCACCAGCTCAACGAACAGTGGGCTTTTCACTACAGCCTGCAGTGGGTGAACTGGTCTGAATTTGATTCGCTAACTTCTGACTCTTATGACGACTCAATTAAAGAGTATCAATGGAAAGACGCAGGGCATATTTCTGTCGGTGGTACGTACACCATGTCGAAAGACATCGTTCTACGAGCGGGTTACATGTACGACATTTCCCCAACTGACGAACTCACATCGTTATCAATTCCTGATGTTAACCGTCATTGGCTCACGGTCGGAGGAACATATAACTTCACGGCTGCCAGTTCTGTGGATATTGGTGTCGGATTTATCATCGGAGAATCACAAGATATTGACGAAAGCCTGACGACGATCCCAGGAACGAGTTCCAATATAACTGCTGATGTGACTGCCGATGCTCTCTTGCTCGGTGTTCAGTATCAGCATCGTTTTTAACTTTTACTTTGGAGTTCAGAACGTAAAAATTTAGGAATCATATAAAAATTGCAGGGCTCGACAGTGAGTTGAGCCCTTTTCTCATTATTAGCTGTTTTAGCATTATTTAAATAGCTGGAAGCTCATTAAGTAAGAAATAGCTGCTTAGAAAAACGTTTTAATTCAGACGAATTCAACGGTTATGGTTATTAAAAATGAAATTTACAAAGCTTAGTAAAACAATCTGTTTGGCACTGTTTGCCTTGCATATCTCTCCATCGTTTGCCCAAGACTCAAACTTGATTCCTGTGACTATCGAAAAAGCTCACAAACAAGCATTCACTTCTTCAATCAACGAGGTTGGCAAAATCAGGGCAACGGACTCTGCTGCATTGACATTTAGTGCCTCCGACAAAATTCTCAACATCCATTTCAAAGATGGAGATTCAGTTAAAAAAGGCGAACTGATCGCTCAACTGGACAATACCAAAGCAAAAGCCGATTTAGACAAAGCAAGAAGCTCCCTAGCGTTAGCAAAGTCGAAATTAAAGCGTGTACAAGAATTACTAAAGAAACAACCTGACTCTATGTCTCAACAAGATGTGGAAGAACTGGGCGAACAGGCGAATCTAGCCGCAGCTGATTTCCGTCAGAAAGAAGCGCTGATGAATGACTATTTATTGGTCGCGCCATTTGATGGGCAGCTAACTAACTTTACCCACTCAGTGGGCAGCAAGATTGATAGCGCTACCGCGTTGGTCAGTTTGATCAAGCTCGATCCTGTCGAAGTTCAGTATTCTATTGGCCAGTCGGATTTAGGAAATGCAAAGCTTGGGCAGAATGTTTCCATCCAAGTTGATGCATTTGTCGATGAAGCATTTTCTGGTGTGGTGGATTACATTGCGCCAGCGGTGGACGAAAGCTCAGGCCGCGTCGAAGTACACGCGCACGTGACTAACCCAGAGCATCGCTTAGTTCCGGGTATGTTTGCCAAAGTAAGTCAGATGACGAGCGAAGATTCAACGCAGATGGTGGTTTCTCAAAACTCCGTTCAAGCCAAAGATACAGAGCGTTTTGTTTGGGTCGTGAATGGTGAAAAAATCGAGCAACGCATTGTCGAATTAGGCGTGAATACTAACGATGGTTACGTTGTTGTAGAGAAAGGCTTGAAGCTTGGCGATAACGTCGTTGTGACGGGACAACAGAACCTTAAGAAAGCGTCGTTAGTTAAGGTCATGAACCCAAATGCTGAACAGAAAACCGTTGAGCTAATCACGGAATCGACAAGCAAAGAGAACGCGCAACAGACCGCTGAGCCAAAAGTAGAAAAGACCGTAACACAGGTGGATGAACCACATCCGATTGAACCTTCGGTTGATTGGACGGAAGCATCGAAAGGTGTAGATGAAGCGATCAATGAATACAGCGAGCAAGCAGAGACTAGCGCGACTGTTGAGGATTCATCGAACGAAGCTCAAAGCAAGGAAGCTCACAGTAAGGAAACATTAAACAAGGAAGCTGTAACGAAGGAGAACCTGAATGAAGCTTCCTGAGATTTGTATCAAGCACCCTGTGTTTGCGTCTGTTTTGAGCATCACCATTGTTTTACTTGGGCTTTTGTCGTTTCAAAAGCTATCAATCCAATACTTTCCAGAACATAAAACACCGTCAGCAACGGTAACGGCTGCGATCAATGGCGCTAGTGCTGAGTTCATGTCGCGCAATGTGGCAGATAAGCTTATTACCGCTGCAACAGGCCTCGACAGCGTGAAAACCATGACGACGGACTGTCAGGAAGGCACGTGTAATCTAAAAATCATCTTTGAAGATGACATTAATGACGTCGAATACACCAGTTTGATGAACAACCTGCGTAGCAGCGTCGAAGCGATTGGTGATTTCCCGCCGAGTATGACGGATAAGCCAACGGTAACGGATGACTCTTCTGACACCAGTATGCCGAGTAACATCATCACGTTTGTGAATACTGGCAAGATGTCTAAGCAAGACATGTACGACTACATTAGCCAACAAGTCGTGCCTCAATTTAAGCACATCCAAGGTGTGGGTGGCATTTGGGGGCCGTATGGTGGCAGCGAGAAGGCGGTGCGTGTTTGGTTGCAACCGGATCGCATGATGGCGCTCAATATGAGTGCATCCGATGTAGTTGGAACATTAAGCTCATACAACGCAACGTTTACCGCAGGTACCATCAAGGGGCAGGTGCGAGATTTCTCCATCAACCCAGTAAACCAAGTAACCAGCGTTGATGATGTGCGAGACTTGGTGGTTCGTGTTGATAACGGCAAGATCATTCGTATAGGTGATATTGCTGAAGTCAAAATGGGTGAGGAGAGCCTTACGCCGAGTATTCTTCGTGTTGATGACAACCTAGCAATGTCGATTCAGGTGTTGCCACTGAAAAGTGAAAACCCAGTCACAGTTGCGAATAAAGTTAAGAAGCAAATTGATGTGATTCAGCCTCAGTTGCCAGAAGGCATTGAGATGAAGATGGTCTACAACCAAGCTGATTTCATTAAAACCGCAATTGATGAAGGCTTCATGACTTTAGTTGAAGCGATAGTTTTGGTTTCAGCGGTTGTGGTTCTGTTCCTTGGCTCTTTTCGAGTTGCTTCAATTCCGATCATCACCATCCCGGTGTGTGTGATAGGCGTATTTGCCGTCATGCATTTACTTGGGTTTAGCATCAACGTACTGACGATTCTCGCTATCATTCTCGCCATTGGTTTGGTGGTTGATGACGCGATTGTTGTGGCTGAAAACTGTTACCGTCATATCGAAGAGGGTGAAACCCCGTTCAATGCTGCAATTAAAGGGTGTCGAGAGATCGTCTTCCCAGTGATTGCGATGACGCTGACTTTGGCGGTTGTTTACTTACCAATTGGCTTGATGGCTGGCTTAACCGCAGATCTATTCAGGCAGTTCGCGTTCACACTTGCAGCAGCTGTGATCATCTCTGGATTTGTGGCGTTAACACTCTCACCAATGATGAGTGCTTACTTGATGAAGCCAGTATCAACCCCGGCCAAGTGGTATCAAAAGGTTGATGCGAAACTGAATGTGTTATCGGATTTATACACCAAAGAGTTAGGCAAATGGTTTGATCGCAAGGCTCTGATGAGTGGTATTGCTTTAGTGCTGATCGGTTTGTCGGCCTTAGCGGTTTGGAAAATGCCTCAAGTGTTGCTTCCAACCGAAGATACCGGTTTTGTTGAGGTGACGTCTACACCACCAACAGGTGTTGGCCGTCAGTATCATCTGGATAACAACGAGCAACTTAACAGTGTGTTCAAAGGTGATAGTTCAGTAGAAGCGAACCTATCTTACATTGAAGGTACACCGACCAATCACGTTCTTTTGAAACCTTGGGGTGAACGTGACCAGTCAGCGGATGAATTGGTAAACGAATTTATCGCTAAGGCACAAAATTCAGTCTCTGCCTACGGCATGTCTTTCAAGGTTCGCTCAGCAGATAACTTGAACATCGCTACCAACATGATCCTTGAACTGACGACGGTTAACCGTGATACCACTGTGCTGTCTGAAACCGCGAACGAAGTCGTTAAGGCGCTTGAGGATTACGAGGGTGTGACCAACATTAAGAACTCGATGTTGCGTGACCAGTTACGTTATGACTTATCGATTGACCGCAATGCGATTGTATTGTCTGGTGTTGATTACGGTAACGTAACCAATGCGTTATCGACGTTCCTTGGTTCTGTTAAAGCCGCAGATTTGCAAGCGGACGACGGATATACATACCCAATTCAAGTTCAAGTGAACCGAAGTGACCTTGGTGATTTCAAGGTGCTCGATAAGCTGTATGTGGATTCACAGTCGGGTCAAAGGCTTCCTTTGTCTCAGTTTGTATCAATCAAACAAGTGACATCGGAATCTAACTTCAAGACGTTCATGGGTAAAGACAGCGCTGAAATCACCGCGGACTTGATGCCCGGATATACGGCGAGCAACGTGAAGGCATACATTGATGACACGGTACCAAGCCTGTTGAAACCTGCTCAGAGCTACGAGTTCAATGGTATTGTAAAAGACTTAGTTGATTCAAAAGCGGGCGCACAAGTGTTGTTCGTATTAGCGTTGATTTTCATCTTCTTGATATTGGCCGCGCAGTTTGAAAGCTTTGTCGACCCAATGATTATCTTGCTGACGGTTCCATTGTGTATCGTGGGTGCGATTTTGACGCTGTCGGTATTTGGTCAAAGTCTCAATATTTATTCGAAGATCGGGCTACTGACATTGGTTGGCCTAGTGACCAAACACGGTATTTTGCTGGTGGAGTTTGCCAACGAGAAACGTAAATCTGGCATGAGTGCAAAAGAAGCGGCGATCAGCAGTGCACGTTCAAGGCTGCGTCCAATCTTGATGACCTCACTGACGATGATCCTCGGTTCATTGCCATTGGCATTGGCGGATGGCCCGGGTTCCTTAGGTCGAATCAATATTGGTTTGGTGTTAGTCGGCGGTTTGACAGCCGGAACCTTCTTCTCACTGTTCTTAGTGCCAGTGGCTTACGTTGGCATGGCGAATCTAAAACAGATGGATATATTGACTCGATTGAGAACGAAACCCGCATAACTCGCCATGTAGATTGACCAGTCAATTGAAGTGAAAACTAAAATGCGCCAACCATGAACCATGGTAGGCGCGTTTTGTATTTATTATCTCAATTGCCTAGAACGGAGCAAAATTGTCATGTACCACTGTTGGTACTGTCCAGCGTTGATGCGCATCGATAGGCTCTAGTACCGAGTTGTGGTGTGGTATTTGTCCACGGTCGCCATACAACCACAATACCAAGTTCGAACGTTCACCACTTGTTATCGGCAGCGCCGCATGGGCAACGTTTCCTCGATGAATCATAGCGACACCGGGCGTGAATGTCGTTTCGTTCATCTTACCCGTAGCTGGGTCATAAAAGTTAAGTTCTGAGCCTGAAAACCCTTCATCTGGCATATTTACGTTAATGTTGAGCGTGACCGAAGACGCATCAGTATGCAAGCGTAAAGACGTATCTTTGTTCGCTTGATACTGAATCGAGAACCCAAAAGTTTGCGTATCGTAACCCATGATTTCAGGGAACAATAAGCGAGCGATAGGGCGCATGTAACTGTCGAGTAAATCTCGGTAAAACGCTTGGAAACTTGGCGCGGCTAAATAACCTTCAGATCGGCTGTCTAACATTGCTCCACCGCGGTTAAGCACTATGCCGTATGGTGGGCGCAGCGGAATTTGAGCGTTAGAGACCGCTTCCAAGTAATCACGCAATTCAGCAAGACGTTCAGCATCAAAGAACTGAAACTTAAACACCCCAGGAGAGATCTCTTCGAGTAAGTCTTTTACCGCGATTTCTTTCGTTGGATCTTGCCAAGCTTCTCTAACAGTCTCACGAAGGCGAGCATCTAACAGCGAATCATCGAAATCCAATTGGCTGCCTTCCGCACTTGCTTCCCATTCTTTCCAAGCCTCGCTGAACAAGCCCTTATTGTTGTCCCAAAACTGTTGTACAGAAGGAGCTCGTTGAAGCATCGCTTCTCGTGTCGGTAAATCGATGGCGCGTGCGCGCTCTAGTTGATTAGATAACATAATGTGTTCGCTCCTTTTGTTTGCTTGCGACCAATCTATTACACCAAGGTTTGTAGATAAACGGGGCGCTGGGCAAAACAGAATTAACGTTTTCTATATAATCAAATAGCGGCTTAGCGGTTCTGCTTAAGTAAATAAGCGTCAGGAATAGTTAGTGACGAACAAATTACGGAGTGATGGAGAAGCTTAGACGATCATGCAAATCCTTTTGCATGTTCGATGGGGGAAGCGTTATTTAGAAATCGTAGTTTAGATTCATTGAGCTGTAGATTTCGGCGTTACTTTGGTCTGATGCAACAGTGGTGTTGTAGATGTATTCGGTATCAAAAGTCAGCGCCAAATTACCCATTAAGATGTTCTTTAGATAGCCTTTGAGGTTGTAATTGGTGTTCTCTTCACCGTAAGCCATGTTAGCCGTTGCCCCCATAGAAAACGTTTCTGTGAGCGTCAGAGAGCCATCAACACTGGCATTGACGATCAGCTCATAGTTCTCTTTGTTCGGGAACTCTTCATCGGAGGATTGGCGTTTACTGATTCGGTAACCCGGGCCAGCGGAGCCTTGAAGTTTGATTCTTTCAGTATCATAAAAGTGGCGACCCAATCCTGTAGCCGTTATAAATTGCTTACGATAAGTACCAAAGTGGTCGTGTTCAAAACGGGTTGTCGCGACCAAATAGGTGACTTCGTTCAAGTCATAGCTGATGCCATAGTTGGTGGTATAGCGATTGGTACCGTCTTCATCGTTTTCAGCATCGGTATAGTAGGTATCAAACTGAACTCGTTGGCCCCAGTTCTCTTTTTTGTAACCAACAGAGATTCCAGAGTTGATCGACAAGGATGAGCTGGTGTTTTGCGAGTATATAAACCCGAGCTTGGTCAGGGTCGTAAAAGGGGATTCTTCAGCTTCTTCTTGTACCTCAGAACGTTCGCTTAATACGATGTCGTCCTCGAGTACCACTTCTTCAACCTCTTCTCCAAATACAGGCATAGAGAAAGCGATGAGAACTAAAGGTAGCTTTGCTAGGGAGCGTGTGTATGAAACTGTGTTGGTTAATGGGCGCGTTGTTTGTGAGATAGCGTGTGTCGACATAATGGTTTGGTATATAAGGTGATTGAACACGACGAACGCAAGGCTAGTCGTGAAGAGTCGTCAATGATTGAATCGAAAATGCGTGTGAGTTATGACGCCATAGGCAAAGGCGAAAAAATCGTTTTTATCGCTGAGAAACCGTTACCTCGATGAGGATTGAAATCTTCAATGTGGACAAAGAATTCAAGTATCTCAGAGGGTTTATCGTCTTCGATTAACAAGAACTCGAGTAGCCCTTGTTCGACATGGCATGAAACGATGGTTTCGCTCGATTGATCAGCTGAAATCTGTTCAACATTGATCACAACGCTCGTCTCGGGTAACACATTGAAAGCATCTTGCGCGCACTTAAGAATACAGCTGCAGACATACTCTCGATATAAGGCATTGCTTTCAGAAAGAGACATCGTTTCAAGCTTCACTTCTCCTTGGCACAATACCTTTTTTTCTTTAGGGATCACGTTGTGCTTATTAACCTGAATGTTGATTTCTAGCAGGTGACCATTCTTATAGGTATTGAAGTTATGGTTAATCAGCTTAGTGTCGACTACCGCGGCGTTAATCGAGTTCTGTTGAGCTTCGGAAAGGGCTGATAGTTTTGCTTCACTATCGTTGTTTAATATACCTTTCGATAATTGATTGCCCTTGGCCCAGTAGCTGTAGCTTTGAACCCAATGTACAAACTCTGTCTTATATTGCTCGATGTCTTGTTCGGCGGCACGCTCGATATTATTGGTGAGGGTGTACAACTTCGACTTGTTGCCTAGCAGAATATCTAGCCAGTTAGGTTTGTACTCATCGAGAGCTTCCATGGCTTTGACTTTATGATCGAATCGAACCGTTGGCATTGCCGGTGCAGGTTCCATCGCAATCGACTCCCAATTCATTTTTGGGGTCGGAATGGTATGCACGGATTGGATTAAGTGGAGGTGCTGATTGAATAAGCTCACTTCACTTACAGCGTCCTCAAGTTGTTTGGTATTCATCTACATTCCTGTCGACTGTTGTTCTTGTAATTTGGCGCTTAGTTTATGGTCAAAGCGCCAGAACAGTATTTAAATGAATGTGAATGATCTTTCGTGAGGTTACTTGATATTGGTTTAGGAATATTTGGGGAGGAAAGTTGGGTTTACGATTGAGATAACAGCATAGAAACACAGAGAGCAAGGCGCTCTCTGTGTTGGTCATTTTGCTATTATAGAAACTCGTTGAAGAGTATTACCTCTGGCGTCTTGCGACCAAAGTAAATCGGTAATCGTTAGACGTGAAGTAGTTTCGGCTGTATTCAAATACCGTGTTATTGGCGAGGTAACCGCGAGTACGTTTTTCAATGATAGGCTGAGCTGGGTCAATGCCTAACTGTTTAGCAACGTCTACAGGCGGAAGAATCGGTACCAATTCCTGCTCACTTCGATCAATCACCATGCCTTTGGTGTTCTCAATAAAGTCGTATTTTGATGTCTGCATCACTTGATAGGTGAGATCTGGGAATAGGGCAACAGGTAACCAAGTTTCTTCAACCGTGATTGGATTGTTGTCTATGAAACGAACACGTTTTACGTAGAAAACCAATTCGCCTTCTTTGATATCTAAATGTTCAGACATCGCCAAAGAACACGGCTTCATTTCGAAGGCCAGAACTTCACTGTGTGTAACCACATCCAAATGCGCCCACTTTTCTTGAAAGCTCGACTGTTTGTAGATGTCGTAATTGATCTTGTTCTCTTTGACGTAAGTGCCGCTGCCTTGAACGCTTTCAAGCTCATCGTTTTCGATCAGTAGTTTCAGCGCCTGTCTAACCGTTACACGGCTTACCGAGAATACTTCACGCAATTGCGCTTCTGTTGGGAGTGCTTCTCCAACTTTATATTCTCCAGAACTGATCTTTTCTCTTATTGCATCGGCGATTTGGCGATACATAGGGAGTCTTGCCATTTTTGCCTCATTTGTGCGCTAGGACAACTAGACTTTGATTAACAACCTGTACCTTAAATACGTAAATTTGCTCTATATAAGCCTTGCTTTAAAGGTTAGTGTGAGCGTCGTATCGGCGTTTTGTAGTACATATAATACAAATTAAACGATACATAACAAGCTTTCTTAAAGGATTTGCCAATACGATTTAAATACAAATTAAATACAAATATGTATTGGTGAGATCGTGATCACGGATTAAATGTCTTGAAGTTGTATTATTCTTCTCGTCGACAGGGACGACTGTCGTACTAATCCGTGACTATGGGACAAAGGTTATGAAACTTACTACTCTAACGAATAAGTCGCTCATAAATCTGCAAACTACGTTTAGCAGTCGAGAAGAAGCGATTTACGCACTTGCTGACCAACTGGATCAGCAAGGCAAACTGCATAACAAGCAAGAGTACCTTGATGCAGTATTTGCTCGTGAAGAGCAAGGCCCGACAGCGCTTGGCGAAGGGCTAGCAGTACCGCATGGCAAGACTGACGCGGTGAAAGAAGCTGGTTTCGCTGTAGCAACATTGAAAGAAGACATGAAATGGAAAGGCTTGGATGAAGACGAAGATGTAAATCTAATCTTCCTAATTGCGATTCCAAATGCAGAAGCGGGTTCTACCCACATGCATCTGCTCACTGCACTGACAACTACATTGGTTGATGACGATGTTCGCGAAGCGGTATTAAAAGCGACAACGGCTGAAGAAATCTTTGCGCTTCTTGATGGCGACAATCAACAAGATGAAAAACAAGACAACTTAGATACAAATGCACCGACAATTGTATGTGTGACGGCTTGCCCTGCAGGCATTGCTCATACTTATATGGCGGCAGAATATCTTGAAAAGGCGGGCAAAAAGCTTGGCTATAACGTGCATGTTGAAAAACAGGGCGCAAACGGTATTGAAGATCGCTTAACGGCTGAGCAATTAAACAATGCAGTGGCTTGTGTATTTGCTGCTGAAGTTGCGATTAAAGAATCTGAGCGCTTTAACGGCATTCCTCGTGTAGAAACGCCAGTTGCAGAACCGATTAAACACGGTGAACGCATTCTAAACGAAGCAATTGAAGAGTCGAAAAAAGGTAACGGTGCAGAGCGTAAAGTTGCTACTGATGACAAACCTAAGAAAGTGCCACTGAAAACAGAGCTCAAACAAGCACTGCTTTCTGGTATTTCTTATGCGGTTCCTCTTATCGTTGCTGGTGGTACTGTGCTTGCGGTTGCTGTTCTTATCGCGCAAATTTTTGACCTGCAAGAGCTCTACGCAACAAAAGATTCTTGGCTATGGATGTATCGCAAACTAGGTGGCGGCCTACTGGGTACATTGATGGTGCCTGTACTGGCAGCTTACACAGCTTACTCATTAGCCGACAAACCGGCACTCGGTCCTGGTTTTGCCGCGGGTATTGCAGCAAAC
The DNA here is from genome assembly GCF_041467855.1 of Vibrio sp. 10N.247.311.51. Taxonomy (NCBI): domain Bacteria; kingdom Pseudomonadati; phylum Pseudomonadota; class Gammaproteobacteria; order Vibrionales; family Vibrionaceae; genus Vibrio; species Vibrio sp. 10N.247.311.51. The sequence continues at coordinate 90,730 of NZ_JBFSVK010000007.1, forward strand.
ATCATTGGTTCTGGTTTCCTAGGCGGTGTTGTTGGTGGTTTGATCGCGGGTTACGTAATGCGTTGGGTAAAAGAGCATGTTCGCTTAGGTCCTGCGTTTAACGGTTTCCTTACTTTCTACCTTTACCCTGTGATTGGTACTTTGGTAGCGGGTAGCTTGATGCTGTTTGTTATCGGTAAACCTGTTGCGTTCCTAAACCAAGGTCTGACGGATTGGTTGAACGGTATGTCAGGCACCAATGCGCTGTTATTGGGTGCGATTCTTGGTCTGTTTGTATCATTCGACTTGGGTGGTCCGGTAAACAAAGCCGCTTACGCATTCTGTTTAGGTGCAATGGCGAACGGTGTTTATGGCCCATACGCAATCTTCGGTTCAGTGAAAATGGTATCAGCGTTCACCGTAACGGCTTCAACCATGATCGCTCCGCGCTTGTTCAAAGACTTTGAGATTGAAACGGGTAAATCAACTTGGCTACTTGGCTTAGCGGGTATTACCGAAGGTGCAATCCCAATGGCGATTGAAGATCCAATCCGTGTAATCGGTTCGTTCCTACTAGGCTCTGTAGTGACAGGCGCGATGGTTGGTGCGGCAGGTATTGGTCTATCGACTCCGGGCGCAGGTATCTTCTCTATCTTCTTGTTACACGATTCTGGTTTGGGCGCATTCTCTGCTGCGGCAATCTGGTTCGGTGCTGCGATTGTCGGCACAGTGATTTCAACCATTACTCTTCTGATGTGGCGTGGTCACGCTGTAAAAAAGGGTAAGTTTGAAGCAAGTGCTGCAACACAGAACTAACTGAATTTTGAGTTAGCTCCTAACTCACTGCGAAATCAATATATAAAAAATAACAAACAACTGGCTGTCCTAAATACCTGTGCTCCTAACGGTTTTATTCACACAGATTCTGGGCGTGGTTTTCTGCACCCTAAATTTAGTGGCAGCCAATTTTAACCCCTTGAAAAAATTTAATTTAGTCGTATTTGGGTTCGAACTTTAGTTTTACTCGAAGCGACACATTAAGGTAAATGATTATGACTACATCACGCGTACATATTACTCCTCACATGCACTGGGATCGTGAATGGTATTTCACAACTGAAGAGTCTCGCATTCTTCTTGTGAACAACATGGAAGAAATCATGAACCGTCTGGAGAGCGATCCAGAATACAAATACTACGTTCTAGATGGTCAAACCGCCGTTCTAGAAGATTACTTCGCAATCAAACCAGAAAACACAGAGCGCGTAAAAGCATTGGTTGAAGCGGGCAAGCTTATTATTGGCCCTTGGTATTCTCAAACCGACACAATGCAAGTTTCTGGTGAGTCAATTGTACGTAACATGATGTATGGTATTCGTGACTGCATGAAGTTTGGTGATGCAATGAAGATTGGTTATCTACCAGATTCATTCAGCATGAGCTCACAGCTACCAATGATCTACAACGGCTTCGACATCACGCGTGCAATGTTCTGGCGTGGTTGTTCAGAGCGTCATGGCACCAACAAAACAGAATTCTTATGGCAATCAAACGACGGCAGTGAAGTGACGGCACAAGTGCTTCCGCTGGGTTACGCAATTGGTAAATACCTTCCACAAGACGAAGAAGGCTTGCGTGCTCGTTTAGATAAGTACTTCCCAGTACTAGAAAAGCCATCGGTGACTAAAGATATCTTGCTACCGAACGGCCACGACCAAATGCCGATTCAAAAAGACATCTTTGAAGTAATGGACAAGCTTCGCGAAATCTACCCAGATCGTGAATTCTCAATGAGCCGTTACGAAGAAGTGTTCGAGAAAGTAGAAGCGGCGCGCGACCAACTCGACACAATCAAAGGCGAGTTCAACGACGGTAAATACATGCGTGTTCACCGTACGATCTCTTCTACGCGTATGGATATCAAACTGATCCACGCAGAAATCGAAAACAAGATTGTAAATATCTTAGAACCGCTAGCGTCTATCGCTTGGACATTAGGCTTTGAATACCACCACGGTTTGATCGAGAAAATGTGGAAAGAGAGCATGAAGAACCACGCTCACGACTCGATTGGCTGCTGCTGTTCAGACAAGGTTCATGCTGAGATCCTAAACCGCTACATCCTTGCGGACGATATGGCGACCAACCTGATTCATTTCTACAAGCGTAAGATTGTTGACCATATGCCGGATCACGGAGGTTGCGACAAACTAGCGATGTTTAACCTTTCACCATACGAGCGTGAAGAAGTGGTTAACACGACGATCACTATCCGTGCTCAAGAGTTCTCTATCTTTGATGAAAACGAAAACCCAGTTGCGTACTTCATCCAAGACAAGCGCCAAATTGACCCAGGCAAAGTAGACCGTCAAATCGTTCACTACGGTAACTACGACCCGTTCATGGAGTTTGATATTCAAATCAAACGCACTGTGCCAGCGATGGGCTTCACCACGTTACATATCCAAGGTAACGAGAAGGGCGCAGCAAAAGTTGCAGAACAAAAAGACTACTTACTAGAGAACGAGTACTACCGAATCAATGTAAACGACAACGGTACTCTGACTATTTTCGATAAAGAGACAGCGCAAGTGTTCGACCAAGTACTTCGTTTGGAAGATGGTTCTGATGACGGCGATGAGTACGATTACTCTCCATCTCGTCAAGAATGGTTACTGTACTCAGACGAATTCCCGGTAGAAACGTCAATTGACCACCAAGGGTTCCAATCGGTAGCGAACATCGCTTTCCGCATGAAGGTGCCAGCAAACCTTACAGAGCGTGAAGAACGCACGGGTCAAAACGGTTTTGTTGAAGCGCAATGCCAAGTGGTATTGAAACAAGGTTCTCGCCGCATCGAAGTACGCATGGAACTAGACAACCAAGCCGACGACCATCGTGTACGTGTGCTAGTACCAACGCCATTCGTTTCTGAAACTGTGGTTGCAGATAACCAGTTCGGTTGTATTACTCGACCAACCAATGACCCAGCAATGGCGGTTTGGGAAGAAGAGAAGTGGAAAGAAGCACCGGTTCCGGTTTACCAACTGATGAACTTCGCTGCGTTAGAAAACGGTAACGCGGGCATCGCAATCATGTCGAATGGTCTACGTGAATTTGAAGTGATTGCATCTCAAGGTGACGAAAACCGAGATACCTTCGCACTGACACTATTCCGCGGTATCGGCGTGTTAGGTAAAGAAGAGCTATTGCTTCGTCCGGGTCGTCCTTCAGGTATCAAGATCCCGACACCAGATTCACAAGTGCGCGGCAAGTTAGTGTGTGAATTCACGCTGTGTGGATTCTCTGGTAACCACATTGACGCGAACATCATGGCGCAAGCACGTGACAATGTCACTCAAATCGAATGTTACAACAAGATCCCTTACAACGCGATGAAGCTAAACGTGGGCGAGAAAAACCTACCAATGAGCTTCAGCTTGCTATCGAAGCAACAATCAGGCGCTGTGCTGAGTGTGCTAAAGAAAGCGGAAGATGAAGATGCGTTGATCATGCGTGTCTACAACCCGGCAGAAACAGGTTCAGTATCGGATTCAATCTCTTTCACTCAAACTGTTTCAAGCTGGAAAGAAACAAGCATGGACGAACGCGTTCGTGAAGGTGATGTAGCAACTGAAACCTTTGGTGACTTGTCTTTTGGTGAACTAGCTTCTTGCCAAGCAAAAACATTCCAAATCAAATTCTAATTTCAATCACCCGCTCACCTTGGTGGGCGGGAATGGTGAACGACAATGAAAATTGTAATTGCCCCCGATTCATTTAAAGAATCACTCGACGCTCACCAAGTTGCGTCTTGTATTGAGCGTGGATTTGCTGACGTTTTTCCTCACGCAGAGTTTGTGAAAATGCCACTCGCCGATGGCGGTGAAGGCACAGTAGACGTGTTGCTAGAAGCGCTCAATGGTAAGAAGCAAGGGCTGCAAACGACGGATCCAATCGGTCGCGAATGTACGGCTTATTGGGCTTTACTTGTACAACAGGTTGATGGCAAAAGCGTAAACACTGCCTTGGTAGAGTTTGCCCAAGCGTCGGGTTTAGACCGATTAACCGTAGAAGAAAGATCACCTCTTACAGCATCATCTTACGGAACAGGGTTGCTGATGAGAGATGCGCTAGATAAAGGCGTGGAACAAATCATTATCGGCTTGGGCGGTAGTGCGACCAATGACGCGGGTGCTGGCATCTTACAGGCGTTGGGAGGCAAGCTATTAGACAAGCAAGGCAACGAGCTATCTGGTGGCGGTGCTGCACTAAGTCAATTAGCAAGTATCGATCTTGATGGACTGCACCCGAGATGCAACGAAGTGACGTTCGTTGTCGCATGTGATGTGAATAATCCTCTATGTGGTGAAAGCGGAGCCAGTGCCGTGTTTGGTCCGCAGAAGGGATCATCAAAAGTTCAAGTTGAACAACTTGATACTGCGATCGGTCACTTTGCCGATATCGCTCAAACACATACGGGTACCAATCATCGCGACACAGCTGGTTTTGGTGCTGCTGGTGGCACACCTCTGGGGTTAAGTCTTGCATTCAATATCCAAATTAAAGCGGGTATTGAGATGGTATTAGATGCTTTGGATGCAGATAAGGTTCTTGAAGGTGCTTCACTGGTCGTGACCGGAGAGGGACAGATGGATAACCAAACCCTGCAAGGTAAAACACCTTTCGGCATCGCTCAGCGAGCTCAAAAGTTGAGTATTCCAACCATTGGAATTGCGGGCTCTTTGGGGCAAGACGTTGAAAAGCTTTACGGTTCAATGTCTAGCTTATTTGGAACCGTACGTTCACCTCAGTCTTTAGATCAAGTTTTATCAGAAGCGAATCAAAACCTGACTCGCACTGCCCGTAATATCGCCGCCACGCTCAAGCTTGGCAGCCAGATTTTTAATGAGAAGTAATTATGTCTCTATTTAAACTCGACAACGTTATTCAAAACTACGCATGGGGAAGCAAAGACTCCATCAACCAACTGTTTGGTATTGTGAACCCAAACCAAGAACCGCAAGCAGAAATTTGGATGGGTGCTCATCCTAATGGTTGCTCAAAAGTAGGTGATACCGGTGAGTCGCTTTCTCACATGATTGATGAAAACAAAATCGATGTCTTAGGCGGGTACACGGCGGCACGTTTTGGTGAATTACCTTTCCTGTTTAAGGTGTTGGCCGCTGAAACACCATTATCAATTCAGGTTCACCCGAACAAGCGAAAATCAGAATTAGGTTTTGAGCGAGAGAATGCACTTGGCATCCCTTTGAATGCGTCTAATCGTAACTACAAAGATCCAAATCATAAACCTGAGTTGGTTTATGCGTTGACCTTTTACAAAGCGATGAATGGCTTTCGTCCAATCGTAGATATTATTGCTTTGTTCGAAGAAGCGGATATTCCTTCGTTAGCGATTGAACTTAATGTACTAAAAGCCAATGCCGACAGTGATTCTCTGAAGTCGTTCTTTAGCGCCATTATGTCTCTTGAAGGTGGCCGCAAAGCGTCTGCGCTTAATGAGCTTTATGCTGCACATGCGCGACCAGCAAAAACGGTTATGGGGCGTGAAGCTCTTCAATACAGCATTGAGTTCAAACAGCATTATCCGGGTGATATTGGTTTGTTCGCCCCGTTGATGCTTAACACAGTAGAGCTGGCGCCCGGTGAAGCGATGTTCCTATTCGCAGAAACCCCACATGCTTATGTTCAAGGCACAGGCTTGGAGATCATGGCAAACTCAGACAATGTGCTGCGTGCCGGTCTCACACCCAAATATATCGATGTCCCTGAGCTTATCGATAACACGATCTTTGAACCGATTAAGCCAGAAGATATTCGTCTTAAGCCTGTATTGAAAGAGGGCAAGATGAGCTATCCGATTCCGGTGGATGACTTTGGCTTTGATATCTTGTCTGCGACTGATGAGAGCAAGTCACAGTATTTACGTAGTGCGGAGATATTGTTCTGTGTGGAAGGAGAGGCGACCGTCACCTCAGAAGGTCGTACAGTTTCTCTTAAGCCCGGAGAATCGGTCTTTGTAAGTAGTAATTCAAGTGTTTACCAATATCAAGGGAATGGCATTTTGGCTCGTGCTTTTAACTAGTGCCCCCGTGCTAGCGTTCAGCAAAAGAAATGTCAGAGTGCCACTGTAAAGTGGTACTCAATATTGGATTGATGGTTGTTACCTATCTGTCTTTGACAGTCATGATTATTGACCATACCCGCTACTCTGGCGGGTTTTTTCATTGTTAGAATGAGCAAATATAAGCCTGTTGAAAAGACAAACCCTGCGATCAGAGCTGGGTTTTTATTGAATCAGTACTGAGTGACTGGTTAAGCAATGTGCGTCATTTTATTAAGTACAAAGGTTTCAATACAGTTTTCAGTCGCAGCCATGTAGTCAGCGATATGCTGGCTCGCTAAGTGTTTCTCTAGATGAGCTTCAGACTCCCAGTTCTCATGAAAAACGAAGTGAGCAGGGTTACTGTTATCTTGGTGCAGATCGTAGTTAATACAGCCGTCTTCAACACGGGTTTTATCGATCAATTTAATCATCTCAGCTTTTACAAGCTCAGTTTTGTCTTCTTTAGAGACGATCGTTGCAATAATAGTCAGTTTGCTCATTTTCAATTCCTTCGCTTTAAACTCGATAAGTTCAAGTAATGTAATTATAAATTTAGATTGAAGAAAGAGTTCTGAAATCCAATAACTGTGGTTCTTGGCGTCCAAAATACAAACATTAAGTTGTTGGTGAGTGAGTCAAGCTAATAAAATTCACAACACATAGTTTGTAACGATCATAGTTATGAAAACACTTAACCGGAGCATGTTCACTAAAGAAAAATGAAGTTGGTATATTTTGTGTTGCACTCGTAGTCCTAATTGGTTTTCGCCGACGTGTATATGATCTTTACCGCTACTCAGTTTCACATGACCATAAAGGCTTGGCACTAAGATATTCTTTGACTAGATATAGAACTCGCACTCATTGTTTTGATGTCGACAGAACGACATTTAGGTGTGAATATTCTATCAATAATACTCAAAAGCTAAGGTTTATCTCTAAACAATTTAAATCGTACCTTCAACTTTGTTTATTCTAGTGCCTCTTTCTTCTCTCTTTTTCTTACTTGCTTCTTTGGTTCCAATCCGTGCTTGCTATAAGCGTGTTTTCTGATCTCATGCGCTCGTACTTATTTATATTTGGAAGAGTTTCGTCCGTCATATCGGATTGTTGGTATTTAAAAATCGTCCATATAATGAGCCCATCTTAAAGAAACAAACCAACTTACTTAGATAAATAGAGGTCATTATGAACACTTCAACACTTACTACTAAAGCACAATTCGAAAACGGCACAATGTTTGGAACTGGCGAGGAAATGCTTTACGTCCTTCAGCTTAACGGCAGCTGGTATGAAATGGGCAAGCAGTACGGAAACTTGTCAAAAGAGCACATGCAAGCGATGTACGACGTTATTGTTCAGCCTGAATTTGATAAAGGGCTAATCAGCCAAAAAGAAGCATATGAATTGTTTGGCACTCGCGTTTTCGCAGCACTTTCTTTACGTCGTAAGCAATACTTCCAAGGTGTAGCAGATGGTCTAGGCTGGCCACTGGAAAAAGTCATCGTGCTAGACCAAAGCGGTCCAATGGCGATTTACCTTGGAAAGCTTCACTCATTCTCTGGTTGTTCTTCATTAGCGACTTGGGGCGAAAGCACTGTCGATGGTCATTCGGTTGTTGGCCGTAATATGGACTGGAGTGATCTGTTCCTAGACTTCCCAATCTATACAACGGTTTATAACCCAACAGATGGTTCAAATGCATTAGTGAATGTGAGCTGGCCGGGTTGGCAATGGATGGTTACTGGCTTTAACGACAAGGGTGTGTATACCGATCTGCATGACGGTACATCGATGGGCGGTAATATTGTATCGGTCGAGAAGCCATCTTTCTTAAACTCAGTGGTCGATTACATGGCGGAATCTGATTCGATCGAAGCTCTTAGCTCACGCTTCCAAGCGTCACGTACTGATATTGCTTCAATCTGGATGTTAGCGGATAAAAGCGGTCAGGCTTGTGCTTACGAGAACACAATCCAAGAAAACAGAAAACGTGTCAGCGATAAAGACGCTAGCTCGTTTGCGACGGTTAATACGTTCTTAAACCCAGATTGGGGTTTGGGTATCCGTGAAACTCAAAGCTTTTCACTAAAACGTTTTGATAACTTAAATGCACGCCATGATGACCTGTGCGGTCACATTGATGCTGAGGCAATGCGTAACATCTTTGACTTACCACTGTATAACGAAGATGGCAGCTTCAAAGAAAATGGTGGTGTGACTAAGCCAACTAATCAAGATGTGGATCTAACTAACTACCAAGTCGTCGCTGACTTAAATGAACTGCAAATGTGGGTGAAACTTCCGGCGCTTGGCAGCGACACCAACTGGGCTCATATTGATGTGAAGTCTTTGTTTAACAACAAGTAACGTTATTACTCAGTGAGTAGGGCTAATGTGTTTGTATAAGCACATAGCCTTCCTCTTTTTGTAGGCTCACCTCTTAACCAGCCTCAAGAAAACGTCATCAATCGCTTATCAAACTCCTCGTCGGACTTTAATAGACGAATCCGATCATTGCATGGAAGCTTAACCGGCAGACGTAAACTCTGCCATTAAACCAAAGTGCAAAAATGATTAAATCTAACTTGTTTCATTCTGTCTCGCTAATCGGCGCTCTTTTTTCTTCCGTTTCTTATGGCTCATTTTTCGATGCTATGGACGACCAATTCGATATGGGTCACCACATAGCAGAAAACGCCGTGGGTTTCTTGCCTGTACCGGCTTTGATTACCGAACCTGCCGTTGGTTATGGCGTGGGGCTTGTCGGCGTATTCATGCATGAAACGGACGAGCAGAAACAGCAAAGAAAACAAGCGGCACTCAATGCTATCGATGGAGGCGCACAGCTTGTTCCTGGTGCGATAACAGTATTGGGTGCAGCGGGTACAGAAAACGGGTCGTGGTTTGCCTTCGTCGGGCATCGTCACACATGGTTGAACGATACCATTCGTTACACGGGTGGTGTTGGGGCTGGGCAAATGAATCTTAGTATCTATAAAGATTTGTCATTAGAGCTCCCAAATAACAAGTCTACGGACATCCAACCTTTAGAGTTTTCAACTGAGACTCGTGGTGTTGTTTTGCAGCAAGGAGTCCAATTTCGAGTGGCAGATACGCCTCTTATGTTGGGCGTTAAACAGTTCGTTTCTTATACCGAGATAACTTCTGACAGTCAGATCGTTGATAAGTTGATGGAGTACACCTTAGGTCAAACCATCGTGACTTCGGGTTTAGGATTGGCTGCGGATTACGATACGCGCAATAACTTATTTTACCCAACCAGTGGCTATCAATTTTCAGCTGATTACATGGTTTACGATGAAAAGTTAGGCAGTGATCAAGCATACAGAAAGTTAGATTTAGAAGGGGAAGTCTATGTCCCATTGGCAACACAATGGACGCTGGCTTTTGCGGCCAATTATCAAAACTTTCAATCAGATGAATTGTTTCTTTCGCCAACCACTCAACCGTATATCCAATTGAGAGGCGTGTCTTCCTATCGATATCAAGGGGATGAGATTACCACTCTACAATCTCAAGTTGTTTTCGACATTGATGATCGTTGGAATGTGTCTGGGTTTTATGGATACGGTCAGGCGAAAGAAGAAGCAGAACTTAGCCAAGACCAAACAGTAGGAGCTTATGGTGTCGGGTTTCGATATCAGATAGCTCGCCGATATGGGTTGCGAATTGGTATGGACTTGGCTCGAAGCGACGACGAAAACGCTTTCTATATTAGCTTAGGGAGTGGTTTTTAAATATTCAAAATACCAGTCTAAGACTCTTTTTACTAACAGCTAATAACAGCTAATAACGGTTATTAACAGCTATTAACGGTAGCTTCCATTTTTAGTGATGGGTTTGATCCATCATACATGATTCAAGGGATGAGAAAATAGACCGTAAAATGTAGCCATACCAAAGAAGCTTCATTCTGATATCGAAGGTTTGATGGTCGTTATGATTTGGTGAACAGGAGGGTTCACTCATTAAATTTAATCTGCCTTATCTATGGCTTTAGGTATTTGGTGGAAGTATTTGGCACTCAAATAATGAAAATATTTAATCTGTTCAGCTTTAGAACCCTCGTTTTGTTCGCAACCCCGCTTTTTTGGTGGGCTTCGTTTTCAGCGCTATCAGCTGAGTCGAAAGCTGACCATCCTGGTAAAGAGATTTTCAAACGTTATTCGCTCAGTGAAGACATTCCTAAGTTGGCCATGAGTTCTCTCATGCAAGGTGAGCACTTGGTTGAATATGCGACTCGCAAAATTGTAATTGGAGACAACGTTCGTGAATCAAAAGTCTTCTTAGTGAAGAACACCGATACCAAAGGCAACATTGATCTGCGAATTAAATACAATCCCGATGACCTTGATGAACAAGAGCAAGTCATCGATGAAATTGAAGCATTTGTCAGAACCGAATATCGACTGAGGCATTACGCTGAGAGCTACGACCCGTATTCAGTTAAAGCTAAGGATCATGGTAATGGTCGTGTCGATATCTTCTTTGAGTACTCAAAGTATGCATTACCGCAGGATATTTCGTACTTCCGTCATTTAAGCGTGAAAGTTGAACTCGTTAATGGGCAGCCACAGACGATGAGTATCTATAACGATCAGCCGTTTAAATTCAATGGATACCAAATAGAGAGTTACTTACAACGACTTGATTTTAAAAGACTCGAGTCAGGAAAGCTTATTATCGACAGTAAGCACATCGAAGTTGAAGGTAAGAAGCGCGATAAGCCAGTGCGTATGAACACGATGATTCGTCCAATTGCTATTTATGATGAGCAAAATGAGGTGACAGTCCTAGACCACAAAATGCTTGAGCAAGTATCGGATCCGCGAATGAGAGAAGAGAGTGTTGTGCTAGACCGAGTGTTTCCTTTGATGGGCGATATGGTTCGCCGCCAAGGAATCGATTTGCCATTGCCTTTTGGTGTGTCTGTCGCGTACAGGAACCAGAACATGGACATCCCATTCACTGATTTCGTGATTCAAGGAGTGGGCTTGAATGATCTTTTCGACCCTTACGCTAGCATCGGAGCTGTTAATGCTGAAAGTTTAACGCTTAGAGCCGACCTCAACATATTACCGTTTTGGAATGTTTACGGTTTGGTTGGAAAAATCAACGTCGATGCTCAAGTTGATGCGGAATACACCGGTGAGGCGGGTGAGTTTCTCCGAGATAAATTAAACAACAAACTACCACACCTTGGGGATGCATTTTGTAGTGAGTTGTCGGCACTTTGCCAAACGGGTCGTGTGAAAATTCCGTTGAGTTTGGAGTATGACATCGTGGGCTTAGGGACAACCTTGTCTGTGGGTTATAAAGAATTTTTTGCTTCTGTATCGGGCAGTTATACAAAAACGCGTTTAAAAGACACAGACAATTGGGGAGATGGCATTGTGACTGTTCAGCCTATGCTTGGCTATCAACTCGTTGATTATCGTACTCAGCTATTTGTTGGTGCTGAGTACCAAGGCTTGGACTCAAGAATGGCAGGGCATGTGGTTGCGGGTGACTTGGAATTTGATTATGACATTGGTGTGAGCTTATCTCAGTGGGCGTATTTGGTGGGTGTGAATAAACAATTAGGTAAGAACTACAATTTGACCTTTCTTTATAACAAAGGTGAAACGCGAGATTCGATGACGGTCAATTTTGGCTATCGATTTTAAGCATGAGATGTGAGCGTTTGTGGAGAGGGTTTCATCCGTCATAGGGGATTAACTGGATGTGTTTTTATGACATAAACTCGTTTCATTAACCCAACACTGATAACTGAATACCGACTAAACAATGATTCAATGGAAAGTATAACGCGCAGGGAGTTCGCATTGTGAAGCAATAAACATAACTAAATGCAGGCTCAACCATGACTTTTAAATTTCCAACTGTTACGCGAAATCAGCGTTCTCATTTTAATAATAAAACGTTACTTACTCTCGGCATTACCTCACTCCTTATCGGGTGTGGTTCAGACAACAGTTCAGACTCAGGAACCACGCCAGAGCAACCACAACTGATGCCGCTGCCGGCAAAAACAATCACCACGAATGTTGGCAACGCGACGCTAAAGGCATTACAAGAATCTGTTTTGATTCAAGACACTCAAGGCGAAGATAGCTTGGTTGATATTGAAGCTTTTAAAGGTATTGAGTTTGGCCATGCAAATCGTTTTGCCCATAGTGAAATGGCCTATTTAGAGAACACGATTGATGCAACCGAGTTTGGTGACGCGTGCCCACAGTTAAAGGCAACAGCTCAATCGCAGTCGGAAGATTGTCTCAACTTGAACCTATGGCGCCCAGAGGGAACACAAAGCGGGGATGGTTTACCAGTCTATCTGTTTATACACGGTGGAGACTTTGAGCACGGCTCGGGGTCTGCCAAGCTTATTCATGGAGACACGATCGTGGCTCAAGGATCGGCAGAGACTAATCCGTTCATTTTCATTACATTCAATTACCGACTGGGCGTATTGGGAAGTCACTGGGTAAAGGGCGAAAACAACAGTGGTAACTACGGCATTGGTGACCAACAAACTGCACTAGAGTGGGTAAACCAACATATAGAAGCATTTGGTGGAGATGCTCAGAATGTCACGTTGATGGGGCAAGGATCAGGCGCGATGTCTGTATCGATATTGCAGCAGCAAGCAGAGAAAGAAGGGCAGGCTAATGACTATTTTCAACGTAGTATCATGCAAAGTAATCCGTATGGTTTTGAATACCGAAGCTACGATGTTGCGAAGAGCCAAGACGACGAGCTAGATCTTGTTGACGCATCTTTGGAAGAAGTATTGCTCACTCAAGAGTCGTTATTGTCACCGACAACTCGTATCAAAGATTGGCTACTTAAAAGTATTCTGCCATTAGTGAATGAATATTCACCAATATCATTAGGCAAGGCAGACCATACGCCCATGGGGACTTTAATGCCTTTCTCGCCTTATTTGGCGTGTGAAAAGACATCTCTACTCGGGGCGTGCAGTCAAAATGCAGCACAACCGTACCAGTCCGATTTTATCGTTCCAACGGTAATCGGCGTTAACGCAAAAGACTCGAACACGATGAGTATGTTGCCAACTCTGACGTTTCTTATTCCTAAAATACTCGATTTGGTGTTGGAACAATCACCAGAGCTGCAAAGTGATAACGCCACCTCTCAAGACTGGATTAATGCGATTCAAAATTGGGTGCAAAGTGATGAGGCATCAGCAGATATTGATTCGCTATTTGCATCGGCAGATGGCGAAGCCACCATACTGCTTGAACTGGAAGATCTGCTTGCCGTGTTGCCTAAATCGGCTTACGAAGCGGTGAGTCAATTGTATTTTGGACTTGAAAATCGAAACAGTACAAGCGAGCTACTGTCGCTTACCGATTTTTATCCAAACGACGAAAGTGAGCTTGATAATGCAATGCGAAATATGGGGCAGTTCAAAATGATGATGAACGACATGCTCTTTAGTGGACCATCACGTATTAAAGCAAAGCAGTCGCAACAACCCGTCACGTTTTACCAGTTTGACTACAAACCGAGCTTCAATGTTTGGGCTTACAATACCAAGGGTGAAGAGCGAAGCGTCGATATTTCAGATGCATTAAAAACCGTCTCTTGTATTAGTGGAGCGTGCAATGGTTCAGAGCTGCCATTTGTGTTCAACAAGCCGTTTAAATTGGATGGTGAAGAAGCATCGCCGTCGAAGAAAGACAAAGCACTGATGAACAAGTTGTCACGAATTTGGTTCAGTGATGCGCTGTTTAGTGATTACCAATATAGTGAAACGACCGACAGTGTTATGTCGATAGATAATGAAGGCAGTATCCACCTAGAATTAGACTGGGATAATTACTTCCAGCAAGGTGTCGATCCAGTATTGCGAAATGGACGATTAAATGGCCTAGAAGACCTTAATCTCATCGCCAATTATCTTTAACCAACTAACCAACTAACCAACTAACCAACTAACCAACTAACCAACAAAAAAGTGATCCATTAGGATCACTTTTTTGTTTGTATCATAAGCTAGTATGCATCAATGCCATGCTTACTTTAGCGCTTCTAATTCAACGGGTTCTGCAGTGCGATAAAGCGTTCAACGTAGGCATCTGTCGCTGTCATGATCGACTTTTTCACTTCCATGATCTGTTTTGAATGTGGATTCCAAAGCGCAAACGAGAATTTCATTCCCATCTTCAGTTGGTCTAACTCCAGTGTTTCCAAGCTTTCAGTTACATAGGGTGACTCTGACAACACCTTAGGTAACCACGCCCAACCGAGCTCGTCTTGAACCAACTTTATAACCAAGGCAAGTTGATCAACTTCTTCGTGTATCGCTGATACTAAGAGCTTCTCTTTGAGACCTTCATCTTTAAACGCACTCAAAACGAACTGACGTGTGCTGCGTAAAGCGGTTAATGCTTCTGTTGGCGAAAGCTGAGAGAGTTTGCCTCCTTTTTTCACAAACGGCAAAAACTCGATATGGCCAATAAAGGTCGAGTCCTTACTGTACATACCTTTGCCTTTGTCGATCATCACCAAGCCAAAGTGAATATCACCACTTGCTAAGCCTTGTTCAATCTGGCTCTTTGTTCTCACCAGAAAGTTAACCTTCATGTTTGGAAAGTCTTGGTCGAGTTGGGCTCGTATGGAAGAGAGTAGGCGATGTGGAGTCATGCTTGGATAGGCAAAATTGATGCTTTCCAGTCCACCGTAAGAGAGGCTTAGCGCGATATTATCGAAGATACGAGATTGCTCTATCGCAGACTTAGCGTAGTGATAAAGAAGCTTACCATCTTCGGTCGGTTCTACTGTGCGACCTATGCGCTCAAATAGCTCAACAGCTAGCACGTCTTCAAGGTTATTGATGACTTGGCCAGTGGTTGTACGGTGTTTGTTTAATCGGGCAGCAGCCTTGCTGAATGAACGCTCTTCGTAAACGGTCACAAAGGCGAGTAACTGTTCAATACTAAAATTCATACGTTGTACTCAATTGTTAGTCCATTAAGTATAACGTATCAGATATTCGTAGGATTAGGTAATTCATATGCCCAACTATGATGTGCGTCGTAGTTGGGCAGAATAGGTATTTGGGGGGAGGTGGGAGCGCAGCGGTACAGGAGTTTGTTATTGATAGGGTGCGATTTCGATATCAATCATTTGATAACCCGTATCGGCAACGTCTGTCGAGGTATCTTTCGTTCTCAGGGTTCCCGTCAAATACACCGTATCCCATAACCCTTGTGCGCTCACATCTTTAGGAGAGTTTACATAGATGATTTGATTGGTCGGCGGTGGCGGTACGTGTATGCAAGCACCGTAATAAGGAACCAACAAAAACTCAGTAGCGATCTCATCATCACCTTCAAGAGGAATGATGAATCCCGGAATCTTAACACGTTGCCCATCAAGCTCTTTTCTTACTGAGCCTAACTTATTTTGTTCTGGCATATCCCAAGAATGTTCGGCGAGGAAAGGCTGTGTCGCTTCTCTGATCATGGCTTGTTCTTGCGCTGGCACAAGATCAATCCACTCTATTTCCTGGGTGTCTGCGTGAACGGAGAACGCGCTAAAAAGTGCGACTGATAGTCCAAGTGTTGTTAGCTTTTTCATGTTGCCTCTTTAATATCTTTGCTGTTGGGGATGCAGGCGATAATAAAGTGGTATGGATCATCAAACGAATCATCAATGATGGATCAAACTCGTCTTTATTGTGGTTTTTCATCGAGGGGATTAGGAAATATCAACAGAGCAACTGAATTTATCATTTGGACGTGTTACATCCGTCTAAGTGGAGTTTTAGATAGATCAGTTCCATTCAATAATATCGGTGTACGGAAACGAGGGCGAACAGTTCGCTCATTCATAGGAGGGTGATAACTTAACTTACACAGGTATATATGATGATTAACCGCAAAACACTTTCACTATCTATTCTTTCAATTGCAGCGACAGCGCCTTTATTAGCAGCAGCGCCTCTATTCGCTGCAGAGTCTGAGCCGAACCCGTCAGACTTAACGGAAACGAGCACTTCAGCGTATTTTGGCATGAGTAACCAAGGCGATGTAAAGGGCTCAATATCTGGAGACTTTCATTTTGATAATGGGCAGACAGGCATGCTTACCGTCGAAGGAACGATGACTCAACAGGGGAAATATTCTGACAGTCGAGTTCAGTATTTCCATGTTTTTTCAACAGCGAACAAAATTGTTCCAAGAGCTGCGCTATCGCTCGACGTTATTGATAACTCGATGTTTACTTCTGCGTCATTGGGCGGAGTTGCAGCGATTGATACCGGGGTGAAAGGACTGCAGCTATTCCCGCGCTTAGGCGTATTGGCAGGTGAATATTCTGATGCGTCAGTGTTGTCGTTTGATGCTGACAAGAAAGAAGCGATCGGCGGATCAGCCGCTTTCTATATGATGTATCAGTTGGGTGAAGATGGTACCTACATCGGCGCATGGCCAGAGTACAATTATTTAAATGGTGATATTGAAACGTCGATGCTTAAATCAACATTAATGATTGCGACGCCTTTCTCTAACGATAAAACTCGATGGGGGCAGTTAAGAGTCGACACCACCACAGGTTATATGCAGTCCCAAACTCGTTCTATTGATATCGACGATACGGTTGTTTGGGCTAACTACAAATTCTATTTCTAACTTTTGATGTATAACCGGAAAGGCAGCGCTAATAGCGCTGCCTTTTTTCGTTTGTGGCGTGACTAATTGAGTCGCTTAACCCGCTAACTTTCACACGAATTTAAGAAAATTAAATAATTTCAAAAATACTATCATCAAAGTAAGCCGTGTTTAGATGTGGGTTCTTAACAATATCAATAACTTACTCTACTTGATGAGAATTGGATGTGTTGAGTCCGTCCTAAGTGATTTATCAGACTGACAAAGTTCATCAATAATGCGAATCAAAGAGGCGGACAACGCTGACTTAATTTACTTATTTACCTTTGGAGTCAACATTATGAACAAGCAAATCAAAGCTACTCAAATCAAACGTACGGCCCTAGCAATGCTGGTGGCAATGTCACCAAGTGTCTTCGCTTACGATCTCGTTATCATGAATGGTCGAGTTATGGACCCTGAAACAGGCTATGACCAAGTTGCCAATGTCGCAGTTGAAGATGGAAAGATCGTCGCTATCACTGGAGATGCTATCGAAGGCGATAAAATGATTGATGCTGAAGGGCTGGTTGTTGCACCTGGCTTTATTGATACTCACTCACACGTTGTTGCGATTCCAGTCATGCAAAAGCTACAACTACGTAGTGGTGTTACAACGCCATTGGCTCTAGAAGTTGGCGCTTATCCAGTGAGTGATTGGTATCAACGATTGGAAGGCCGTTCACAAACGAACTTTGGTGCGAGTGTGTCATCTGCGGGTATTCGTACCAAAGTCTTTAACGACGATTACCACACACGCACGGGTACAATGATTAACGATATTTTTGATACCGAAGAGGCAAAAGCGTCGAAGATTTCTGGTGATTCAATGACTAAGATTGCATCAAGAGAGCAGATAGAGACGATTTCTGAAATGGTCGATAAAGAGCTCAAAGATGGCGGTTTAGGTATCGGTGTTCCAGTAGGTTACATGTCTAAAGCGGCGACGACCATCGAAACTAAAGAGTGGCAGAGACTTGCGGGTGAATACGGTGTTCCGACGTTTTTGCACGGTCGATTCTCAAGCCAACTTCCACCAACATCGGGCTTAATTGGTATTGAAGAGATGCTATCTGGAGTGGGTGTTTATGGTGGTGGTTTGTTGGTTCAGCACATGCACCAGCAAACTCTCAATGAAACACCAGTCGCACTTAAGATGCTGGACGATGCAAAAGCCAAAGGCATGAACGTTGCAGCAGAGATCTACCCATATAACTATGGCGCAACCATTGCAGCGGCTGACTACCTAGAGCCAGAAAACTACCAGCGCAATATGGCACGAGATTACTCAGATATTATTGAAACAGAAACAATGAAACCTCTAACTAAAGAGCGATACGAGCAATTACTAAAAGAGAACCCTCAAGCGAGTGTTATGTTCTACGGTGCAACGGATCAAGACCTTAAAAACGCGCTCGCTCATGAGTCAACCATTGTCGGTAGTGATGCTTTCCCACTGATGAAAGAGGACGGAATGATGGCTTACAGCTGGAATACGTCTTATGAAGGTCTACAAGGACACCCAAGAGCCGCTGGTACTCAAGCTCGAGTATTGAAAATGGTTCGTGAGGACAACCTGATGCCATTGATGTCTGCGGTTTCTAAAATGTCTTACATGCCAGCTAAGTTCTTGCAAGACAATGGTATTAACCAAATGAGCCAAAAGGGTCGTATTCAAGTGGGCGCTGATGCTGACATCACGATGTTTGATCCAGAAACGGTAACGGACAACTCGACACTTAAAGAACCAGGTTTGCCATCAACAGGTATCCCATATGTTGTGGTTAACGGAACAGTCGTCGTAGAAGACTCTAAAGTGCTGCCAAATGTTTACCCGGGTAAAGCGGTGCGTAATAGCGTTACCAAATAAACCGTCTTAAACAAACGCTCATAAAAGCAGACGCGACAACAAAAGCAGACGCGACAACTTCGGTTTCACGTCTGTTTTTTTATCACCAAATTAGCATCTAAAGGGTAATCAAATGTTCGTAACAACCGCGGAACTCATAAATACTATCTCTGTCCTTGGCACTGCTGCTTTCGCGTTCTCTGCGGTTTTGGCAGCGAGTGAAAAAAAGACGGATATTTTCACGGTGGTGGTATTGGGTGTAATCACAGCAGTAGGGGGAGGCAGCACACGTGATGTATTGCTCGATGTGACCGTGTTTTGGTCAGAGGAACTGTATTATGTCTGGATTGCGGTTGTGAGTAGCTTAATAGGCTTTATCTGTGTTTCGTTTTTGAAGAAGCGTTGGTTTCATACGATCAACCTTTATGTCGATGCGATTGCTATCGCCATGTTTGCGATTCAAGGTACTGAAAAAGCATGGAGCTTAGGTTTCGGGCTACCGCTAGGTCCAATCATGTTGGGTATTATTACGGCCGTGGGAGGAGGGGTTATAAGGGACGTATTGATTCAACGTCCGACGCTACTGTTATCAAAAGAGCTTTACGCAATCCCTGTTGCATTAGGGTGCACATTACATGCGACTACACTGGCGTTGCTTCCACAATATACCGATGTGAGTGCGATTTTTTCTATTGCCCTTGTGATTTACATACGCCACCTGTCGATTAGTAAACAACTTGCTGTTCCAAAATGGGCGACATTGAATCCAGTTTAAAACCAGTTTCCGTTTTATTTCACTGGCATTGATCGTTTTCTTTACTCGACTCAAGACAGCATGATACGTTCATGATCAATTATGTTGGGTTATAGAAAAGGACAGGCCAATGTCATTAGAAAGTGCAATTACATTCTTTATTGCCATGTTTATATTTGGTATTACCCCGGGGCCTGGCGTATTTGCCATTTTAGCTCGTGCTATGGTTCAAGGATGGCGAAAGTGCGTCACGCTTTCGTTAGGTATGATATGCAGTGATCTTATTTATCTTGCACTTGCCTGCTTTGGTCTAGCAACGATTGCCGAGAATTGGTCATTTGCGTTTGAGGTGATTCGCTACGTTGGTGCAGCTTATTTGATTTACTTGGGCTACAAGATGTTTAAGAGCCTGCCTGAAGTGCAAGGCTCTGCGGAACTTGCGGCCAAACAGAGTCAGAAATCCGAACTCGCGAGTTTCGCGCAAGGCTTTTTGATTTCAGCATCGAACCCTAAAGTGATTCTGTTTTATATTTCGTTCTTGCCGACTTTCATTGATCTGACTGTTCTGCGCTCACAAGATATTGTCTTGGTTTCTGCGCTAGCATCTGTTGCTCTGATGTCCGGTTTAATGCTTATCGCGGTAGGCGCGGGCAGAATGGCAAGTTTGCTGAAAACGCCACGCGCACATAAAAGGTTAAACCAAAGTGCTGGTGGAATAATGATTGCAGCTGGCTCATATTTGGCGATAAATCGATAAATACGATTATTTAAACAGAAAGGCGAACCGATGGGTTCGCCTTTTTAGTTGCAGGATAGTAGCTAATGTTCGTGCATTACGCGTCTACGAAAATCACTTCACCAGTAAGAAAGCCATCGACCGAGCGCTCAAACGCTTTACCAACAAGTTTGCTTGGTACAGGTTCAAAACCTGGCATCATTTCACCGTAAACATCCCACGCTTCGGCAAGAACGGTCGGGTTAATGACATTGATACGTGTGTTTCTTGGCATTTCATAAGCGACAGTCTTAACGAAGGTATCAATTGCGCCGCTAGTGGTAGCATCAGCAATCGCAAAAGGTATAGGTTTAACATTCAAGATACCGCTAATTAGAGTAAATGAACCGCCATCAGCAATGTACTTTTGACCGATGCGAACAAGGTTGATTTGTCCCATCATTTTACTCATTACCGTGGTCATCCATTGATCTTCAGTCATATCCGCAAAGGTATTGTATTCGCAGAGGCCAACGGTGTTCACAACCGCATCAAAGTGTCCGACTTTTTTGTAAAGTGCCTCAATTGATTGCGGGTCAGTGATATCAACGATGTGGTCGACATCGCCAGAGCGACCCGCAGTGATAACGTTGTGATTGCCCAGTCCCATTAATGCTGCTTGACCCATCTTGCCACGTGCGCCAATTAGAATGATTGTTTTCATGTTGTTCTCCGATCTGTATATGTTTCGTTTCGATGGAAGAACTTTAACTAAACCTCTAAACAAGTAGAAACAAAGTCTAATTGTGAGTGTTACTTGTTTTTCTTGTTGAGTGTTACACTGACATGGAATCCAACTACACCGAAGCGAGTGCGTGTGAGTAAACTAGACCGATTAGACATTAAGCAGCTTAGAGTTTTCCAAGCTTTAATCCGTGAAGAGAACGCGTCCAAAGCTGCGAATCAATTGGGGATGACTCAGCAAGCTGTCAGTGAGCATTTGAAGAAACTGCGAGAAGTGTTTGATGATAGGTTGTTTGTGAGAAAAACCAACGGCTTTGTTCCGACCACCTTCGCACAAGAGTTATCTGTCGGTGTCGATCGTTTACTGATCGACTTCAATTTGTTGTTATCTAAAACAAACTTCGTACCACAAAAAGCCAAAGGGACATTCGTTATTGCGGCAACAGACTACGCACAGCAGATCATTTTGCCGAGCTTAATCGCGCAGTTAAGGGAACAAGTACCGAACTTAAAGCTGATTGTGCGTGATTTTGAAATTGATAATTTGCATGAGCTAATGGAAAGCGGGAAGGTCAATTTAGCTATCGCGTTTCCGGATTATATTCCTGATAGCTACAAAGTCATTAAGTTGTTTGAAGAGCATCATGTGTGTGTTGCATCACCTCATTCTTCAATAGCACAAACCACACCTTCATTAGAGGAAGTGGCGACTTATCCCACCATTATTGCATCACCATCGCGTCCAAACTTCAAAGGATCGATTGATGAATGGTTCAGTCAGTTTGGGTTAAAGCGCAATGTCGTGGTCTCCGCACCGTGTTTCTCCATTGTACCCATGTATTTAAACACCACAGATTCTATTGCGTTCTTGCCATCCAGAGCTATTGAAGGGTTCAATTTGGTGACGATCCCAATGGAGCACTCCCCAGAAAGCTTTGATGTGGTGGCTGCTTGGCATCCGAGATATAACGAAGACCCACTACAAAAATGGGTCACATCCTTGCTCAAGATTGAGGAATAGTGGGTAGTGAAATGACAGTAAAGTAGGGCGCATCGACTGAATAGCTCGCATTATTAAACGAAACGTTAAGCCAGTTATCATCACTACTTGTTTGTTAGTCACAATGGTGCAATTATTTAACGAGTGATATTACTCGGATGCATGTCTTATGATGACTATCGAACAACAGCTTTCTCGGCTGGATCTAAACTTATTGGTGTCGTTAAGTGTTTTAATCAAAGAGAGGAACGTAACGCGAGCTGCCAATACCTTGTATCTGTCTCAGCCTGCGATGAGTCGTACCTTAAGTCGCTTGCGAGAGTTGTTTGATGATCCACTGTTCTATCGAGAGTCTAATGGCTTAGTGCCGACGCAAAAAGCGTTAGAGCTGCAAGCACCTTTAGAAGAGTTGCTATTGGCTATGCGAAGCCTAGTAACGAAATCTGCGTTTGATCCTGCTGAATGTGTTCAAACCTTTGTTGTTTCTGTACCGCCATTAATGAGTCGGATGCTTTCTGTGCCCCTAGCTGAAAGGTTCATGCACGATGCACCAAACGCCAGTCTTATCGAATATCCGATTGCAAAAACGCCTACTAGCCAACTGTTATCACGAGATGTAGATTTTACCATTCACATCGAAGCTCCGAGCAATCCAATCGAATTCCCATATGTGAGTCTTGGGCAGATCTATCCGGTATTATACGTTTCTGAACATCACCCTTTAGCGAAAACTAAAAATGTCACGCTTGAGCAGTGTCTCGAATCTCGTTTTGTCGACCTCACGCTCGATATTCGCTCGAATTACGGGCTGCAACACCCTGTAGACACTTACTTAGTTAAGAATGGAATGCAGAGAGATATTGCATTTAAAAGCGGACAGCTTCTTACGCTGGTGGAAGTGATGCAGAGTTCGAATACAATTTTGGTTGCGACCCACAAATTGACGGAACTAGAGGGAATAGGCGACAAGATAGTGCCGATATTCTCTCTAGATAATGTACCCGAGTTAATGTTCGAACTGTTTTTGATTGAGCATAAAAGAACCGTTACCAGCCCAGCCCATCAATGGTTCAAGAACTTAGTCG
This sequence comes from Vibrio sp. 10N.247.311.51, assembly GCF_041467855.1. Lineage (NCBI taxonomy): Bacteria > Pseudomonadati > Pseudomonadota > Gammaproteobacteria > Vibrionales > Vibrionaceae > Vibrio > Vibrio sp. 10N.247.311.51. Next base: position 113,686 of record NZ_JBFSVK010000007.1, read on the forward strand.
TGTCCGTGATTGAAGACGTTGTTTGTGATAGTTGAGCCAACGTCTTTGCTAACACCGTAGCTTAAGTTAAGTTCACCGCTTAGTTCAGATTCCAATTAAACCTAAACGGTGTTCTTCGGGTTTTGGGCGATTCATTGATGGCTTTTAACAGTGTTTTGGCTTCTGCTAGTGAAACTGAGAGGGAAGCTGAAACTGGCCCTTCAGTATTTTTTGCGTAGCCAAGCTTCAATAACTTCTTCCAAATGTCGTTTGATTCAGAGTCTAGAGGCAGGTGAAGCGTACCTTTCGACAAGGTTTTTCGCCCCGTAATCTCATAGACAGTTTGCACCGCTTTGCTGTACTGCTTTTCTTCAACGTGTCGACAAAATTGAATACTCAACTTTTTGGTATTCAATTGCTGGCGTGCGACAAAATAACGTTTTAAATCAATAAAATGCTTTCCGACTAGGCGAGCAATCGCAGAAAGGAATATTCCCGCAATGACCAAGTAATACCAATATTGGTTTAGCCAATTCGATAAGGTTTGAGCCCCGTAGCTCGATCCTAAAGTGTTGCTTAGTGAGTCTAATAACTTTGCGTCACCGACTTGAAGCGTTTGCTGCTCTACAGTTAACGATTCCAGCTGATTGGTCTTTGTGTTCCACCATGTCATGGTCTGTTTTGGTAAGACGACTTTCCCTTGTTCTTGAAGAATTAACGTTACCTGTTGTTTGAGTGTCGCGGTATTGCTTTTATTCAGGCGATTAAATACGTTTTCTTTGACTGCTGGTTTGCGATACAACTCAACGCCAGATATGTCTGGTATGTTGATCTCCGGCAGCAACATCATGTGTGAGTTTGCCACGCTCAATGTATACGTTGCAGTGACAGCGTGGCCAACTTCGAATTCGTCGGTTAACGGACGATCGGTTGATATTGAAAGCTCAGCATTTGGGCTCACAATCAACGCGTCTGTATCAATGTTGCTCACGGGCATTTTGGATGTAAAGTTAATGGGTTGCGATTGGATCACGCCCTCAACAACTGTTTCGCTGGCAAGCTCTACACTAACAGGGATGCTCAATTCAGGAACAGTAAACTCGCCAGCTTGCATTGGGTATAAGTAGTAGCGTGCTTTTTGGGTAAACCACTTAGTGCCTTCAATTGTGCGTGCTGAACGCGCGACTTTCTGCTCATCTTTCTTTACTACCGTGTTGGGTATATCTAAGTAAGGTAATGCCAACTCTTCTTTAAAGGGGCGGGTACTCAATACTTCAACGTCGAGTGCGACTTGCTGTTTCACTGCGACATCTTGAGCTTTAATTTCAACATTCAGCTTCAACTCACCGTCACTGACGAGCTGGTCTAGGTTAGTAGCACTGGCAGGCATTGAAATTAAAAGCATCATCACTGATAAGACAACAAACCAATATTTCAGAAGGTCGAATGCTCGGACTGTCGATTTAGTTTTGTTCATTGCTGTATTCCTGCTGAAATTTTTGTCTTAGAAACTTAGATGGATTCTGTCTGACCTGTTTTAGCCAGACTTGGTCAGAGATCACGAGCTCCTTCTGACTCCCTTCTTTTGGTTCGTCGTCGACCAATTTCCTATCATCAATGACTTTTTCTGAATCTTGTTTTGTCGGTGGTGTGTTCTTGATTTTCTCTATCGCAGCTTCCACAACGGCTAGGTTGTTGGTTGCTTGTTCTGAATACTTTTCGTTGTTTAACAGTTCGTTGTAAAGCGCAGTAGCTTTATCAAATTGAGCTGTATGAGCGTAGCTGTTCGCGACGATTAACTTAGCGAAATCAGTCAGCGCTACCGGTTCGCCACCTTGTTCACTCTTTTGTGGGCTTAATTGGTCAATCGCGCCGAGGAAATCACCTGACAAATAACGACTGTAGGCTTTCCATGTTGGATCATCGAACAGAGCGGCACTTTGCGCGTAGTTGCCTTGTTTGAACTCGACATAAGCGTGTTGATCGTTGGATAGCCAAAAATCAAAAAATGAGTGCTTATTGGCGATTCCCCAAATCAGATTTCCTGCAATAAGCACAAGCAACAAGTGCCTTGACTTAAGTTTGAATAACCAAGCTAAACGACTGGATTGGTTCGGAGTCGAAGAGGTTGGCTTCATCAGATTACCGAACTTATGATTCACTACCTGTTTATTATTTACCACTGTAGCGTCCACCCTTTTCTAAACCACATCAATTGAATCGGCAGCAACAAGAACAGCAACCAATAGCCCGCGTCTAACCAAGGTTGGGCGCTATCGCTGACCGCAAACAGGTTGTTTTGAATGCCTTGATAAACCGCGTCTACATCGCTAGCGTCGTGGGTGAATGAAACCATGTTTCCATGACCTGCTTGCGCGAGTTGTGACAGTGAAGCGAGTTGAGTTTCTGTTAAACCTACTGTGCCATTTCCGCCACTTTGTGGGTTTTCACCCATCGCCCAAACGATCACTTGGTGTTGCTGTTGTTCAAACGCTTTAGCGAATTCTTCTATCGCTTGGTCATTGGTCTTGTCCGTCAGTATCAAAACCGTTGATGGTGCTTTTGATTGTGAGATTAGCTCGAGCGTTGGCTTTAACACCGAAGCCGGTTTGCTCTCGTTATCTGGCAACAAGCTTCCATCCAATACATCGAGGAAGTATCGCGTTAACTCTTTGTCTTTGGTGACAGGCATAGCGACATGGGCACTGCCGCCGTATATGACTAAACCAGTTTTTGCGTCGCCGCGCAGTTCGACAAGCTGATTGATCTTCTGTTTTGCGCGCTCTAATCGTGACGGCTGAATATCGGTTTTATTCATTGAATCAGAGACATCCAAGGCGATCACCAGCTCGGAATTGTCTTCAAAAAATGGTGAAGGTTGTTGCTGCCACGTTGGACCCGCCATAATGAGCGTGGCGAGAACCGCAAACACCAAAAACAATCGATTAGGAGAAACCATACGCGCTCGATTTTGGTTGAGAGACAGATGTTCCACCATGTTTTTAGACATGACAGGCTGCCACTGAGCGACCAAATCGTCTTGTTGAACGAGTGCACGATAAAACAACACGAACGGGAGCAGCGCTAACAACCATAATGGGCGCATGAAATGAAACTGGGTGATATCGCCACCAAACAGTGTATTGAAATCAGTCATTGGTTAGCTCCTCTCTACGGCGAATAACGCGCTTTATTTCTTTTTTACGACGCAGATTTGCACCAAACACGATTAAGGCTGCGAGTAGGTTGCTCACCAGACATACACCAAAAGCATAGTGGTGCAAGCTGTGTTTCGGACGATGGGATAACAGTTCGAACTCTTGCTGTTCTAGTTCATCTATCGTTGCGTAAGCTTGTTCGAGTTGCTTTCGGTCCATAGCATGAAACATCTGCCCGCCAGTTGCTGCGGATACCTTCTCCAATGTTGGAAGATCCATTTTGTAGCGACCTTTGGTACTCGGGTCACCAATTGCAATGGTGTAAATCTTCACACCATATTTGGCGGCGATTTCGGCGGCTTTGACAGGAGGCATTTTCGAGCTTGTGTCATCACCATCGGTTAGCAGAATCATCACTCTTTGGCGGCTCTGTTCTTGTTCGAATACGGCAATTGATAAGCCAATTGCATCGCCAAAAGCAGTTTGAAATCCAGCATAGCCAAGCTCAACGTCTTCGAGCAGCGATTGCCACACGTTAATATCTTCCGTAAAAGGTGCTTGAACATAAGCTGAGTCGGCAAACAATATTAACCCTAAGCGGTCATGTTCTCGCTGGGCTGCGAACTCTCGCAACACCTGCTTTGCAATCGTTAAACGGTCGTGTTTGTTGCCTTGCTTGTCGGCAAAATCCTCTTCTGACATCGAACCAGACAGATCCAGTGCGACCATAATTTCACGAGCGGATTTCTTTTGTTCAATTGGTTCGCCTATCCACATCGGTTTGGCAATCGCAACGATAAGAGCAAGATAGCTGATAATGACCAATAGCCATTGCACTTTACGACGGCTCATCTTGACCGCGGTTTCAGAGGGCTCTTGTGAAGACACGGCAATAAGGCGGTCAAAAAAGGGCACTTGAATCGCGCTTTTTGACTCTTTGTAAACAGGTAATAACCAATACACGGCAAAGGGTAAACAAAGCAATGCAAACGCTATCGGGTATTCAAATTCAATCATGTGACACCTCGTGATGCTTTATCCAAAGTGCAACGTTCTCCATGATGGCGTTTCGTTTTTCTTCCGTTAATGTCGCTGCTGAAGAGTAGGCGAGTTGAGCAAGTACGCCTGAAAGTTCTGATGTAGAGAACTCGGATGAAAATTGGCGATTGGAGCAATGGTCATCTAACCATTTTTCCCAATCTGTGCCGGTTAAAGGTGCGACCTCTGTACGAGGAAAGGCGTACAATGCGGTTCTTCGTAGCAGTTGTGGTAGCTTTTGAAATGATGAAAACTCACCAGACTGAGCCTCCAAAGAGAGTTGCTCGAGTTCTACCAAGGCAGCGCGTCGGTATGTGTTTGCTAGGTACTTTTGAATAACTAAATAGACACGATATAAAGCGAAGCAAAACAGCAACAAGAGTAGCCAGTACCAGCCTGTTGCATTCGGTAGCCACGAGATACTTTCTGGCAAAGAAGGCTCAGACAAAGAGGCCATTAATGGATTCACATTTTCTGGCTGTAAAGGCTCAAGCCCAGTGTTAGTCGTCATAGTCTGCATTCTCAGTTGTTTAACTCGCGCCGAGTGCTTTTCTAAGCTGAACATCGGTTGGTTCTACTGTGTTGAAAGGCAATACAGGGATTCGATATTTCTTCGCCACTGCCGTGAAATTATCTATGGCTTGAACCACGTCTTTGGCAAATGCATCGCGTAACTGTGCTTCTTGGCCTGATACGGATAACTGCAATTGCCCGTCGCTGAGTACCATCTTATTAAGCGTGGCTAAATCATGCTCCAGTGGGTCGGTAACATGACACAAGACCACATCGTTGTGCTGACACATAGCCTTGATCTGTTCTTCGCTACGCTCGTTATAGCCGTAGCCATCGGTAATCAAGATCACTAACCCATCATGCTTAACCAACCTTTGCGCTTGATGAAACAATTTAGCGAACGAATTGGATTGGGTGTCTTGAGCCTTTCCCGCTTTGAGCTGCTGATTTTTACTCGCAATTTCATTGAGTATTTTGAGCACGTGATTTGCGCTGCGTTGTGGTGAAATAGGCAGAGCAGAGCTGTCGTTATAAACAATGGCACCCACACGATCGGTACTGTCTATGACTTTCCAAGCAATCAAAGCTGCGATTTCTGCAGCAACCACAGATTTCATTCGACCCGTGCTGCCAAAAAACATGCTGGCGCGCTGATCGACCATGACATAAACGTTACGCTCGCGCTCTTCAGAGAATATTTTGACGTGTGGCTTGCCCGTTCTATTGGTCACCTTCCAATCCATGGTGCGAATATCGTCGCCAATCTGATAGTGACGCATCTCTTCAAAGTTCAATCCACGTCCTCGTAGCTTCGATACATGGCGACCTGTTAACGCACTGTTGATTGGCTGATTGGGTAGAAAGTCAAAGCCATGCGCCTTGTATTTCAACAATCGCAATGCTTTTAGATTGGTATAGATATCGGGATCAAGTGTTGGTTTCGTCTCCATGGTGACCTCTCGCGTTACGCTACTGCAACTTGAGACAAAATCTCATCGATGACTCGGTCTGAGCTGACGCCTTCAGCAAGTGCATCGTACGATAGAATCAGGCGGTGACGCAGAACGCCATGAACCACGTTGCGAACATCATCGGGGTCAACAAAGTCCTTACCGTTTAGCCATGCCATCGCTCGTGAACACTTGTCTAACGCGATGGTTGCACGCGGGCTTGAACCAACACCAATCCATTGTGAAAGGGGTGACTCTGGGTACAACTCTGGTTGTCTTGTTGCCACCACAATCGCGACAATGTACTTAAGAACTGCGTCGCTACAATGTATGTCGCGCAGTTGATCGCGAGCATCAAAAATACATTGAGGATCAATAGGTGCTGGTTTGTCTGTGCTTGGTTTTTCCTCACTGCGAACCATCTTAATGATCTGCTCTTCGGCATCCGCATCTGGATAATCGAGATTTATTTTCATGATAAATCTGTCCATTTGCGCTTCTGGCAGCGGATAAGTACCTTCTTGTTCAACCGGGTTTTGTGTCGCTAAAACCATGAATAGATCAGGCAGTTTGTAAGTCTTGCCAGCTACAGTGATTTGTCGCTCTTCCATTGCTTCTAACAACGCTGCTTGTACCTTTGCTGGGGAACGGTTGATCTCATCGGCCAGTAATAGGTTGTTGAAAACTGGCCCCGGTTGGAAGGTAAGCGTCGGCTTGCCATCAACGTCTTGATACACCTCTGTGCCTGTTACGTCAGAAGGGAGAAGATCCGGCGTAAATTGAACGCGACCAAGGTCAACTTCTAGGGCAGAAGCCAATGATTTGATAGATCGAGTTTTTGCTGTTCCGGGTAATCCTTCAAGCAGAACATTACCATTTGTAAGGAGTGCAACGAGTAATGTGTCGACCATATGCTGCTGGCCAATTACCGAGGATTCCATCTGCTGCTTTAGTTGGTTTATAGAGTCTAAAGTTGGGTTCATTTGCTTACCTATTGACTAATTAATCAAGTGGGATTCAGGTCACCAGATGGCGAAAAGATAAATATTGTTAGTTAAAGCAACTATTTAAATCACCTTTGCTAAGAGTAGTCGAAAATAATTTCGACATACGCGATCAACATATCTTTGTTAACGACTCACCTTGGAAATACTGAATTGCTTGGTCTATAAATAGGCTACTGTATTGTTTGTATTTTAATCAAGTATAAAGGTTGATAAGTAACATTACTTCGCTGCATATCTCTTATACGGCGATGTCATTTGTTAATTTATGCTGCCTTGATAACATTGTTCACAAGTTGAGCGGTTAACGAACTAACTGTTCGAACAAAAACAAATGGACTATGTATTGATTTAGCGTTATCGATTTTATTAGAGGTCAACAATGAAAAAATTAGCATTAGTAGTTTTAGGTTTAAGCGCAGTTTCTCTTTCTTCTTACGCAGCTGAAGAAGTTTCAACTCTGACAGAGTTCTTCAATGCCGATGGTGAAGTGACTACCGTCGACAATTACGCGGTGTACGAAACGTCACGCCAATATTTGAAAAACCAAGAGCTTGTTGGTGTTAATAAATTCCTACACAAACGCGAACTCACGCCAACCGATAAACAGCCTGTGGTTCGAATGAACCGAGACACTTACTACTCAATGGCTGTGATTAACGTTTCACAAGGCGCGACGATTACGCTACCTGAGATTCCTGAAGGCAAATACATGTCGATGGAGGTGATTACAGAAGACCACCGCATTCAGCCAATGCAATACGGTTCTGGTACGTTTGATCTTTCTACTCACAGTGGCGACCACGTGTATGTCATCGTTCGTACTGATGCGACGTTCACCAAAGATGAAGTTCATAAAATCCAAGATCAGATGAGCATTGATGCAAAAGCAGACGGCGAATTCATGGCAATGCAAGTGGATGAGAAATCATTCGATGAGGTAGAGAAAAACCTTAAGATGGAAATGCCAAAACTACTAAAACGCGATGGTGCTCAGGCGACGTTTGGTATGTTTACTAGCCCTGAAGATGCTTCAAAAGAGATGTTTACCAAAGAGAAGTACGCAGTGGGTGCGGCTATCGGTTGGGGTGGCGCGCAGTTAGATGACAATATTTATGAAGTCTCTGGCAACTTCCCGGCAGATACTTGTCATCAGGCAACCTTTGATGACCCTAAAAACCAAGCGTTTTGGTCGGTAACGGTCTACAACAAGCAAGGTTTCATGTTTGGTGAAGTGGCGAACGTAAGCTCAAACACGGCTGAGAAAAATGCAGACGGCACTTACACAGTAAGCTTTGGTTGTGGTGATGACGCAGTCAACAACATCAAAACAGAGAACGACTCTGGTGTGTTTAACTTAGCTTTCCGTCATTACATTCCAAGCCAAAAAGTACGTGATGGATTCCGAGTACTTCCTTACGTTAAAGCAGTGAACTAATGTTGCGATAGTCGTACAACAATTGATAGATACGCGCTATTACCCATGGTAGTAGCGCGTTTTTTTGTTTTAGCTTGTTTGTCTATCTTAGCTTGCTATTGCAACATCTGCTGGTGGCAAGTCACGCTTCTTAATTACGTGTCGCAAGCGAAGCAACATCAACGCAGCTGATACGCTTAATCCCGTTAGAATGCCAATCCAAAAGCCTTCTTCACCCATTGCAGGAACAATGTGGTCTGTTAAGCCCAACACCATGCCTAGTGGTAGTGCTAAGCCCCAGTATGAAGCTATAGCTAAGATCATTGGGATCTTAGTGTCTTTATAGCCACGTAATGCACCGTTAGCAGACGTTTGCAATGCATCGCTGAATTGGTACATCGCCGTAAAGGTCAACAATACCGCTGCTGTTGCGCTGATTGCAGGGTCGGTGGTGTAAAGCCTAATTATCCACTCAGGGAACAGCAGGAACATCGCAACCGAAAGCAGTGAAATCAAAGCTGCAACTAAAATACCGACTTTACTGCGCTCAATCGCGCCAAGTTCGTCTTTCTCGCCTAGTGCATGCCCAACACGAATCGTAATACCAAATGAGATACTCATCGGAATCACGTAAGTTAGGCTCGAGATGTTAAGTGCAATTTGCGCCGCTGCCACGTTCTCAGCACCAATACGGCCGATCATCAGAGCGATTACCGCAAAGATACTGCCACATACCGCGATGTTCATCCCGATAGGTAAACCTAATCTTAGAAGGTGAAGCATCTCTTTTGCTTTTGGCTTAGCGTCTGCAAAGCTAATAATAGTTTTGTAGTGGTGATGACCTTTAATGTAGGAATACAGCATTCCCGACATTAGCCAATACACCAAGCTTGTCGCCCAGCCACAACCCACCGCACCCATTTCAGGGAAGCCAAACTTACCGTAAATAAGCACGTAGTTGACCGGAATATTTACCAACAGACCAACCACGGAGATGATCATCGGTACTTTGGTGTTGTTCATACCTTCACAAAAGCCATTTAACGTGTAGAACAGGGCAATACCCGGCACACCAAAGGCTAAGGCAAACGCATAGTCACTGCCAATAGGGATAATCTCAATGGCTACACCAATCCATTCTAAGATCGGTTTTGCACTTACGAGGTAAGCGATGAGTAGTACGCTCGCAATTAATGCAAGCCATACCATCTGGAAGAATTCAACAGAGATACTCTGAAAGTCGCGAGCGCCACGGTGATAAGCAACGACTGGCGTTAACGCCATAATCACACCACGTAGTAGCAGCAACACAGGAATCCAAAGGCTAGTGCCAAGTGCAATAGCCGCAAGATCGGCAGGGCTTACTTGGCCAGCCATTGTCGTATCGACAAATCCCATCGCTTGGGTAGCTATTTGAGTCAAAATGATTGGAATCGAAAGGTGCATCAGCGCACCCGATTCACGAGTAAAAGGACGAAGTTTCGTTAGCATGGAAGTTCACAACACCAATATAAATACACGAATGATGGCAGGATGGCCGGTGTGCATTTTAGGATGTGCCCCGTTGGGCGGGCGACAATATAAACACCTTACCGTATAGGGTCAAGCATTGGATTTATAGAATTTCTCTTACTCTGAGATAGGCTCGGATTCTGATGGCCAAGACACTGGTTTAATGCATGTAAGTGTCTGATCTATTGTAGGCCATACTAGATAGGTGATTTATATGTTTGCCACGCTAATCACTAGTGTGGAGGTATAAGTGGTTGTTGTGGAGAGATAAAGGCTAGTACAATTAATAGCATAAAGAACTAGATAGAAAACTCTGTCTTTAAATGCAGAGTTTTTCAGTCTAAGAACTATTCTGTTCTCGGAGGAAAATTGAAGAAATCTGGATTTATCATTTTATTGTTGCTCATATCAGTACCTTTGTTTTTTCCATTATTTATCAAAGTATATATGACTTATGCTCCCGGGAAGATGGTAGGTGATATCAATGGGTGGTTAGGCTTTCTTGGTGGTTACACTGGTGGTCTTCTCGCTTTCATTTCTGCATATTTCATATACCGAAATGAAAAGTTATCTAGAGAGCGAACACTTTTGCATATTTCAAATGCTAAAGACTTTAGTGGTGAAGCACCAATGTCCGTTTTGACACCACGTCTAATCGATCAAGCTGATCCTGAAGTAGCACGGATTACCTTCTTAGCCTTTATTGAGGTAACCTTCGAAGTGATGAATGTGTCAGATAACTTTGCAAATGATGTTCAGCTTAAGTTGTTAGGTAGGAGTGGAGCAATTCTTTGGTCTTATCATGCAGAATTAGATCAATACCTAGAGTATGAAAGTATTGCATTACTTCAAGCTTCCCAGAGTAGGGTATTCAAAATGAAAATTGATAATCATCTAGTATCTAGTGATGAAGTGCTGGATTTTGAGCTTAGTTCTACGAACTTGTTTGGGCAGACAACTAAGCAAGATGTCCAACTCCTTCTGCATAAAGAAGCAAAAGGTTACCTTTTTAAGCACCGAACATAACAAACGACTATGGCGCCAATAGCAATTTGGCACTACATGACTTTTAAGTACTAACACGTCTTAGTTTGAAATCTAACGCTGTACAAGTCTTCTACTGCCACAGAGCTAGCAGAAATACAAAAAGACCAATCCCAAGCGTTACTTTTAGAAGCAAGCCAAGAGGGGCTCCACCTTTTGGCGCTTTATTGCAACATCCCATAATCAGTTCCTAATTCATCGTTGGTTTCACTCAACCTTAAACCTTTCCCTTACGGTAAGGTCAATGCTTTCTTAGTCATATAATCTGAAAAACAAAAAAGCGAACCAAGTGGTTCGCTTTTGTTTATCTAAAATCTACAAAAATTAGTCTTCGTAGTTGTCGATACTTGGGCAAGAACAGATTAGGTTACGGTCGCCGTATACGTTGTCTACACGGTTAACTGTTGGCCAGTACTTCGAGTTCTTCGTTGCTTTCGATGGGAAGCAAGCCAGTTCGCGAGAGTAAGGGCGATCCCATTCTGCGCCTGAAAGGTCAACTTGCGTGTGCGGTGCGTTCACTAGAGGGTTGTTGTCTAGTGGCCATTCACCCGCTTTCACTGCTGCCATTTCGTGACGGATTGCGATCATCGCTTCACAGAAACGGTCTAGCTCTTCTAAATCTTCAGATTCAGTTGGCTCAACCATTAGCGTGCCTGCTACTGGGAAAGACATAGTAGGTGCGTGGAAACCGAAGTCCATTAGACGCTTAGCAATATCTTCTTCGCTGATGCCTGTGTCTTCTTTAAGCGGACGAATATCGATAATACATTCGTGCGCTACGCGGCCGTTAGTGCCACGGTAAAGAACAGGGTAGTGAGGACGTAGTTTCTCCATCACGTAGTTCGCGTTCAGAATCGCTACTTTAGTTGCGTCTGTTAGGCCAGGTTCGCCCATCATCGCGATGTAAGCCCAAGAGATAGGTAGAATTGAAGCACTGCCTAAATCTGCTGCTGATACCGCGTAGTCAGAACCTTGTACACCGTTTTCGATGTGACCTGGTAGGAAAGGTGCTAGGTGCGATTTAACACCGATAGGACCCATACCCGGACCGCCACCACCGTGTGGGATACAGAATGTTTTGTGTAGGTTCAAGTGAGATACGTCTGAACCGATGAAGCCAGGTGAAGTTAGACCTACTTGAGCGTTCATGTTCGCGCCGTCTAGGTAAACCTGACCGCCCGCTGCGTGTACTTGTTCACACACTTCTTTCACTTGCTCTTCGTATACGCCGTGCGTAGAAGGGTAAGTGATCATGATGCTTGATAGGTTTTCTTTATGCTTCTCGATTTTCGCTGCTAGGTCTGTCATGTCGATGTTGCCATCTTCATCACACTTAACAACCACTACCTTCATTGAAACCATAGATGCCGTTGCAGGGTTAGTACCGTGCGCAGAGCTTGGAATCAGACAAACGTTACGGTGAGCGTCACCGCGGCTTGCGTGGTAGCGTTGAATCGCGATTAGACCCGCGTACTCACCAGATGCACCAGAGTTAGGCTGTAGTGAGAAATCGTCGTAACCAGTGATTTCACATAGCTTTTCTTTAAGATCTTTCGCTAGCGCTGTGTAACCCGCTGCTTGATCAAGAGGTGCGAATGGGTGAATAGAACCAAACTCAGGCCATGTTACTGGAATCATCTCAGCAGCAGCGTTCAGCTTCATCGTACAGCTGCCCAGTGGGATCATGCCGTGCGTTAGTGAGAAGTCTTTGTTCTCAAGCTGTTTTAGGTAACGCATCATTTGCGTTTCGCTGTGGTGCGTGTTGAATACTGGGTGAGTTAGGAACTCTGATTCACGACGGCAGTTTTCTGGAATTGCGGCAAACTCGTTTGATGCAATGTCAGAAGATAGTGCTTGAACGTCTTCTTTCACGTCGAAGATTGCAAACAGTGCATTCACGTCGTCGACTGTGGTTGTTTCGTCTAAGCTGATACCGATCTTACCCTTTAGAAGGCGAAGGTTGATGTCTGCTGCTTGCGCTTTCGCGTACAGTGCATCTGTCTTCTCTTCAGAGTTGATCGTGATGGTATCAAAGAAGCTGTTATTCGTTAGCTCGTAACCCGCTTTAGTCAGGCCAGCTGCTAGGATAGCTGTCATGTGGTGTGTACGACGAGCAATAGTACGAAGGCCTTCTGCACCGTGGTAAACCGCGTAGAAAGACGCCATGTTTGCTAGAAGTGCTTGAGCTGTACAGATGTTCGATGTCGCTTTCTCGCGGCGGATGTGTTGCTCACGAGTTTGCATTGCCATACGTAGCGCTTGGTTACCGTGAGTATCGATAGATACGCCGATTACACGGCCTGGCATTGTACGCTTATGCTTTTCACGAGTACCCATGAATGCTGCGTGTGGACCGCCGTAACCCATAGGAACGCCGAAACGTTGCGCTGAACCGATGACTACGTCTGCGCCCATTTCGCCAGCTGGCTTAAGTAGAGCAGAAGCAAGTAGGTCAGTTGCAACCGTTACAAGAGTCTTGTTTGCTTGAGCTTTCGCAATGATGTCTGTTAGATCACGAACTTCGCCTGTTGTACCAGGGTATTGAACTAACGCACCAAATACGTCTTGCTCTGGAAGTGTTTCAAGAGCGCCAACCATTACTTCAAAACCGATGTACTCAGCACGAGTTTTAACAACTTCTAGTGTTTGAGGGTGAACATCGTCAGCAACGAAGAATACTTTGCTCTTGCTTTTGCCAGCACGCTTACACAGTGTCATAGCTTCGCCAGCCGCTGTCGCTTCATCAAGAAGAGACGCGTTCGCGATTTCCATACCAGTTAAGTCCATGACCATTTGTTGGTAATTCAGTAGAGCTTCAAGACGACCTTGAGAAATCTCTGGTTGGTATGGTGTATAAGCTGTGTACCAGCCTGGGTTCTCTAAAACGTTACGTAGAATAACGTTTGGAGTGAATGTGTTGTAGTAGCCTTGGCCAATGAAAGTACGTTTCACTTGGTTTAGGTTAGCGATCTCTTTAAGAGAGGTCAGCATGTCCATTTCGCTCAGTGGCGCAGCAAGTGTCATTGGTTTTTCAAGACGGATTTGTGCAGGAACCGTTTCGTCGATCAGTGCTTCTAAGCTAGTCGCGTTGATCGCTTCAAGCATTTTTTGCTGGTCTGCTTTATTAGGGCCGTTATGACGAGCAACAAACTCGTTTTGCGTACCCAAGTCTTTCAGTAATTGGCTTTGAAGTAATTCAGTCATGATATGTTCTACTTTCTCTCTGGAGCCGTGAGCTAGCCCCTAAAATTAAGCTGCTCAAAAAAGCAGCTTTATCGTAATGAGGTTACCTATTAGTCTTCTTCGATAGAGCTTAGGTATTCTTCCGCATCTTTAAGGTTGTTTAGTTCAGACGCATCAGACATCTTCACTTTAACAATCCAACCACCTTCATAAGGTTCTTCGTTGATTAGCTCTGGGCTATCTTCTAATTCTTCGTTGATTTCTACGATTTCGCCAGAGATTGGTGCGTAGATATCAGAAGCAGCTTTCACTGATTCAACTAGAGAGAAGCTTTCGCCAGCTTCAATTTCGTCGTCAGTGTCAGGCAGGTCAACAAACACAACGTCACCTAGCATCTCTTGAGCGTGCTCAGAAATACCGATAGTCACAGTACCGTCACCGTTGTCTTTTACCCACTCGTGGCTGTCTGCAAACTTTAGTGTATTGTCCATTGCTTATTCTCCAAAAATTTATGAGGTTTTAATTTAAATCTTAAAAACGGTTTAACGGTAAAGAGGGAAGCGTTTGCAAAGCTCTTTAACTTGCTTGCGAACACGTTGCTCAACTTCAGCGTTGCCTTCAGGGCTTTCAACTAAGCCGTCAAGAACATCGCCGATCCATTCACCGATAAGTTTGAATTCTTCAGTGCCAAAACCACGACTGGTTCCAGCTGGTGTACCTAAACGAATGCCAGAAGTAATCATAGGCTTCTCTGAGTCGAATGGTATGCCATTTTTGTTACATGTGATCCCTGCACGCTCTAATGCTTCTTCAGTTACGTTACCTTTCAAGCCCTTAGGACGAAGGTCAACCAGCATTAGGTGCGTGTCTGTTCCGCCAGTCACAATGTCACAACCGCGAGTTTGCAACACTTCAGCAAGAACTTTTGCGTTGTCGATCACTGAATCAATATAAGTATTAAATTCTGGGCCAAGAGCTTCGCCAAACGCCACTGCTTTAGCCGCGATAACGTGCATTAGTGGGCCGCCTTGAAGGCCAGGGAACACTGCAGAGTTGATCTTTTTGTTGATGTCTTCGTGGTTAGTAAGAATCATGCCGCCGCGTGGGCCACGAAGTGTTTTGTGCGTTGTTGTAGTAACAACGTGTGCGTGTGGTAGTGGGCTAGGGTGAGCACCTGTCGCGATAAGACCCGCGATGTGTGCCATATCGACCATTAGGATAGCGCCAACTTCGTCAGCGATTTCGCGGAACTTAGCGAAATCAATAATGCGTGGGATAGCACTACCACCAGCAATAATCATTTTAGGTTGGCTTTCGATTGCTAAAGCGCGAACCGCTTCGTAATCGATTTCAAGAGTGTCGCGGTCTACGCCATATTGAACTGCGTTGAACCACTTACCAGACATTGCAGGGCGCGCACCGTGTGTAAGGTGACCACCAGCGTCTAGAGACATACCTAGGATAGTGTCGCCAGGTTGAAGTAGGGCAAGTTTAACTGCGCCATTTGCTTGAGCACCTGAGTGAGGCTGTACGTTTACGTATTCGCATTTGAACAGCTGTTTAGCGCGTTCAATCGCGATAGCTTCAACTGTATCTACGTGCTCACAACCACCGTAGTAACGACGGCCTGGGTAGCCTTCTGCGTATTTGTTGGTTAGGCAAGTGCCTTGAGCTTGCATTACTGCTTTAGAAACGATGTTCTCAGAAGCAATAAGTTCGATTTGTTCGTTTTGACGAGTGTTCTCTGCTTGGATTCCAGCAAATACTGCGTCGTCAGTCGCAGATAGGTTCGTAGAGAAAAAACTGTCTAAGCTATGGTTTTGGTAAGCGTTCATTGTCGAGACCTTTCATTAAGCTAATGGTGATTGTTTTTATAGTCCATTAGGTCTTACGTTGATTTCTGCATCGGTATCGTTTGCGCTATATAGGTATAGATAAACGTGAATTGCGTTATAAATATACTCTTACAGCGTCTAAGCGATCGTTGTAGGGTCAATGCAGCACGAATTGTTTCCCAAAAAGTTCGGGTAAAAAACAGCTCTTACAAATGTTAAATCTATCATTTGCTGCAAGCTGAAGTAGCATCTCTTCATCTAACAAGTCGATAACATAGCTCCGATAAAATCAATTTTCAACAAAAATTTCCAATAGGAAACAACTTTTCTTGTTTTGCTACGGGGAGCACGCTTTATTTCTCTGTGTGCTCTTTAATCAACAAAGCGCTTCATGCAACAATGAAATTAATAGACAGGAAGCAAGAAATTAATGAGGGACCTATGTCAGAAGACATTTATGATGAGTACCCATCTTTAACGTTGGCGAAGGAAACGTTAGACCAGAATATCGAACCACTTAGGCTTGGCCAGCGTATTAAAGATATCCGCGGCAAGCTAGGGATTACGCTAGAAGAAGCAAGCCAAAGAACAGGCTTGGCGCGTTCTACGCTCAGCAAAATCGAGAACGAACAGATCTCACCAACGTTTCAAGCAATGCAAAAATTGGCGATGGGTTTGCAAATAGATATGCCGCAACTCTTTGAGCCGCCAAGGAAAAAAGTGGCAACAGGACGTCGCGACTTAACCAAGGCAGGCCAAGGTAAACCACACCCAACACCGACTTATGAACATGAGCTGCTTGCGACTGAGCTTTCTAATAAGAAGATGATGCCGTTTAAGAGCCGCGTGAGAGCACGTACTTTTGAAGAGTATAATGATTGGGTGCGTCATGACGGTGAAGAGTTCTTAATGATCATCTCTGGCGATGTAATGTTCTACTCAGAATTCTACGAACCTGTGCCAATGAGCGAAGGCGATAGTATGTATTACGATGCCAATATGGGCCACATGCTGATTTCGACCAGTACAGAAGATGCACTCATTTTGTGGGTGACTGCAAAATAAGTTAACAAACTTAGAATTTCTTATAGTGAATGCAAACGTTTGCTTTTGTTTCGAACGTTAGCCAATAGACGCGATATTGATGTGAAAATCATCAATATCGCGTTTTTGTATGTATCTATAAATTGTTTTTAAATTGTTAAATGTCACATTTTGAGCTGTTTTAATCTTGTTAAGGGTGTAAAAATCACTCAGGCTTGTTTATTATAGTGAACACGGTTTACTCATGTTGATTGAAGTTTACTGAAGTGAATTCTTAGAAAGTGAGTTGTATGGGATTTGTACAGCTATTCAGATTTATAAAGCTAACAATATAAGCCTATATAAAAGACATCACTTTTTACTATCTACTGTTTCTAACGTTAATCCGTATCGTTAGAGGCGACTCTAAATAGAGATATAAGCGGCAGACTTGATTTTGGACAGCCTGCAACGCTTCATGGAGAATAAAATGACTCAAGAACACGCTAATCAAGACCTACTAAAAACACCACTGCATGCACTTCACGTTGAAGAGGGTGCGAAAATGGTTCCTTTCGCTGGCTACGATATGCCAGTTCAGTACCCACTAGGTGTAAAGAAAGAGCACTTACACACTCGTGACGCTGCCGGTCTTTTTGATGTTTCTCACATGGGGCAACTTCGTCTACATGGTGCAAACGCAGCTGCTGTCTTAGAATCTTTGGTTCCTGTAGATATTATCGACCTTCCTTCTGGTAAACAGCGTTACGCTTTTTTTACTAATGAGCAGGGCGGCATCATGGATGACCTTATGGTTGCAAACCTAGGCGATCACTTATTTGTTGTTGTGAACGCGGCTTGTAAGACACAAGATATCGACCACCTTACTGCGCACCTACCAGCTGACGTAGAGATGGAAGTGATTGATGACCGCGCTCTATTAGCACTTCAAGGCCCTAAAGCATCTGAAGTTCTTGCTCGTTTCCAACCAAGCGTTGCAGACATGCTGTTCATGGATGTTCAAAAAGTTGATATCGATGGCGTTGAATGCATCGTGAGCCGCAGTGGCTACACGGGTGAAGATGGCTACGAGATCTCAGTACCGAACGAACACGCTGAAGCACTAGCGCGTAAGCTGACTTCAGAAGCTGAAGTTGAGTGGATTGGCCTGGGTGCTCGTGACTCACTTCGTCTTGAGTGTGGTCTATGTCTGTACGGTCACGATCTAGATACAACAACAACACCAGTCGAAGCTAGCCTCCTATGGGGCATTCAAAAAGTGCGTCGTACAGACGGTGAACGTGCAGGCGGTTTCCCTGGCGCTGATATCATCCTTGAGCAAATCGCGACTAAAGACGTTCAACGCAAGCGTGTTGGTCTTGTTGGTCAGACTAAAGCTCCAGTACGTGAAGGCGCTGAGCTGTTCGATGCTGAAGACAACAAGATTGGCGTTGTAACAAGTGGTACTGCGGGTCCTAACGCGGGCAAGCCTGTTTCTATGGCTTATGTTCGTACTGACCTAGCGGTTATTGGCACTGAAGTATTCGCTGAAGTTCGTGGCAAGAAGCTACCTATGACAGTAGAAAAAATGCCATTCGTACCTCAACGTTACTACCGTGGCTAATCTCTTTTAAGAGAAAACACCAAGTTTAACGAAAGCCTATTGTTTGCTTCTCTTTACTGGGAAGCCTAACGGTAGGCTTTTTTGTTTTTGGTAGCGTATGTTTTTGCGAGCGTATAAGGTTTAGCGTTACCCACTAACAACGGTTACTTAAAATTCGTTTATAAAATGAGATATGTGGCGATATCGTTACAAATACTTACTATAATCACGGTTGTGACGTGTTATGGTGGCGATTCATCATTTTTGTAAATAAGTAGTAGGGGTTACAAGGGGTTAACTATGAACGTAAACCATACAATGAGTCCGGTTCGTAAAGCCGTTTTAGGGCTTTTAGCGCCATTGATTTACACATCAAGTGTTATGGCAACGGAAAACACGGACGAAAGTACTCCTAATGTGGGTGTAACACCTTATATTGTGAATGGTAGCGACGCTTCAGTGACGGAATTTCCTTCAATGGCGAGCTTGTTCATTGATCGTATTGATTATGACGGTGTTTATTCTACAGGCCCTTACTGTGGTGCGACTATCTTAGACAATTACCATGTATTGACAGCGGCGCACTGTATTTACGGTGATGAAGAAGGTCAGTTGTTTACTGTTGTCGTCCCTCAACTACAAGACACTTCGTTGTTTCCAAATGGTGGTGTTCAGAAAGTACGAGTATCTGACGTTTACTATCGCAGTGACTATTCAGACCTTGAAGCAAATCTTTTACCGAATGATATTACTATCTTGAAGTTAGAGTCATCTCTTGGCTTGAGTACATCTGCTGAAACTCAAATCCCTGTTTTTGACACTTATCGGGGTATCAATAATAGCTTTGTCGCAGTAGGTCACGGCAATACAAAGTCAGGCGAGGACAGCACCAATCTGTTACAAAGAGTAGACCTTACATACGTTGATACGATAAATTGCAAGGCTGTATTTGGTTCTTTAGTCACTGAAAAGCAAATTTGCTTCAATGGTAATGGACCGGATAATGGCCTCTATGGTGGTACATGCCAAGGTGATTCAGGCGGACCGGTCTTTTGGAAAAATGGTTCAACTTACGAGCAGGTTGGCATCACAAGCTTTGGGCCGACTACTTGTGGTGCGGGTATCGGCGTAACATCTGTATTTACCGAGATATATGATTATAAAGATTGGATTACGGATGTAACTAACGGGGTAATCGATAGCACGGAAACAGTCCAGTTTTCTGCAACAGAGGCAAAACGAGTTGCCTATGCTGGTCGAAGCTCATCTGGCTCAGGTGGCAGTGGAGGCGGTGTGTCGTTTGGCTTGCTAGGCGCGTTGATGTTACTCGGTGGGTTTAGAAGAGCGATGTCTCGTTAGATACCCACGTCTTCATGTTAGCTAAACAAACGGCCAGTCATTCAACTATGACTGGCCGTTTGTTTTGTTTGTTTAAGCCGTTCAGAGGTTAGCGCTACTCGTTGATATTAATAGATTAGGCACAGAATTCAGTAGACGCTTTTCTACTGTATCTTTCGACAACTACATCCATCTCTTTTACTGCGTCGTTGATGCTTTGAATACCGCTTTGTGCGACACCTTTTTCATTTTGATTCAGAGCAGAAAAGGCCTGCTTCAACTCTTTCTCTTCCAACATACTTCCGTGCAACAGCACTTCTTTGTAAGTCAGTAGCCTATGCTGCACTGCAATAATTTCTGAGCGGGTATTGCCCGTTTCTAATGCGTGCTTAATGCAAGGAAATGCCAATTTATAACGATTCGCAATTTCCAATATGACGTCTTTCTTATTCGCAATTTGCAATTTTTCTAATTTCCCAACACTTGAATACTCAAGTTACCTAGCCTGTACGTTCACAACTGATATCAGTGTGAAGGTTTATGAAACGTAACGGTTTTTATCAAGCGAATAATATGCCTTTGATGGCTTATGTAAACCATCACAAGTCAATATGGTCTGCTTCTTGCTGAATTTAGGACATAACTGTCTTTTGAGGATGAGCTTATGTCACAAGAACCCATAATATTGGCGCTGATTGAGCGTAGGAAACAAGCCAACTTGTCTCAAGAAAAGTTAGCCTCGAGTGCGGGAATGAGTTTAAAAACTTATCAACGGATTGAACGCGGCGAGGCGGACATCAAGATGTCTCAGTATCGTTCAATCACCAGAACCTTAAAAGTGACGGATTTGGATGTGGTACTTGATATTGTTGGTGCATCACAAGCGACAGCGGAAGATGTAGAAGCAGTCAGTCGCCTGCTGACCAGCGAAGAGCGCCTGTTGTTAATCAAGCTGATTTTGTCGGTCAAAAAGAAGCAGTAGCCTTTCTTTCAAATAAACAGTGTAATGGATCTATTCGTTAGTTAAATTGACAGATATTTCTAGGGTGATGTGTTCTCTGAGCGTATGAAGCCATCAGCTCACTCTTCCACGCAGCTGTTTGGTGGTGCTTCTCTGTTTCTTGCTTTCTAAACGTCTTTTCTGAGAGCCACGTGTTGGCTTAGTCGCTCGTCTCACTTTTTGAACTTTTGTTGCTTCCAAGATCAGTTCTTTCAAACGTATCAAAGCATCATCTCGGTTTTGTTCCTGTGTTCTATACTGCTGTGCCTTAATGATAATCACGCCATCTTTAGTGATGCGGCTATCTTTGTGTGCGAGAAGCTTTTCTTTATAGAAGTCAGGTAGGGTAGAGTGCTTGATATCAAAACGTAAATGTATCGCGCTCGATACTTTATTGACGTTCTGACCGCCGGCTCCTTGTGCTCTGATCGCTGTTAACTGGAGTTCCCAGTCTTGAATCGAAACAGAGTTAGATATTTGTAACATAAACATCCATTTTGAACGGTAATATGGCGCCATGATACTGAATATTGGTTATGGTATCAGTAACTTTATTAAAGAGTGGTAGTAGTGATGAAAATAGATTTAACGGCATATGAAGGATTAATCTTTGATATGGACGGTACGTTGATCGATACAATGCCTGCACATGTAAAGGCGTGGCAGCAAACGGCTGAAGAGTTCGGCTTTCATTTTGAAGCGTCTTGGCTGCATAGCTTGGGTGGCATGCCAAGTTATAAGATAGCCGGTGAGGTGAACAGCAAATACGGTTTATCGCTCGACCCACAAGCGGTCTCTACGTTTAAGATGGCGTCGTTTGCAGCTATTGAAGACAAAGGTGACGTTATCCCTTGTACTCACTCTCTGTTGTTAGAGCATCTGGGTAACAAGAAGATTGCAGTCGGGACGGGTAGTCAACGTAAAAGTGCCGAACAGTTACTGGATAAGACAGATATCTTGAGTAAGCTCGATATCCTAGTGACAGCAACTGACGTTAAGAATCACAAACCAAATCCGGATACTTTCTTGGATGCGTGTTTTGGTATGGGTTTGCAGCCAAAGCAGTGTGTTGTGTTTGAAGATACCAACCTAGGTAAGCAGGCTGCTCATGCTGCGAACATGGATTGTATTCTGGTGGTAGAAGGGAACAAACTAGAGTTCTATCCAGCACCAAGCTGATTGAAAGGATTGGGTTGTTAAACCGCCAAACTGATAGCCTAGCGGAACAATATCGATTTTCTGTTAGGCGATTTCGCTCATTTCGCTGTCTAGGAATAAGCAAACACTGTTTCGGCCTGCTGCTTTGGCTTCATAGAGTGCTAAATCGGCGCACTTGTAGTTAAGAGCAGGGTCGTTGGTCAGGTTGGTGATTCCGCCACTGACCGTCACCACGTTATCGAGTTCAAGGCTGACAGCAATTCTCAGTCTGTTGAGAACGTATTCAGCTTCTTCCGTTGTGGTATGAGGTAGAATAACGCCAAATTCTTCACCACCAATGCGAGCCACAAAATCAGTTTCTCGGCACTCTCGTTGTAATACCTGAGCAACGGTTTGAATGACTCTATCACCATAATCATGACCAAATCTGTCGTTGATGCGTTTGAAGTGGTCTATGTCCAAAATCGCTAAGCAAGATTGTTCGCGAGTAGGGTATCTATTCACACGAGAACACTCATCTCGCAGCTCAAGATCGAACTTACGGCGGTTCCAACACCCAGCTAAGGCATCTTTTTCACTCAGGTTTCTAAGTTTGTTTTCTAGCTCTTTGTGTTTACTGATATCCACAAATGAAGCGACATAAAACTGAATCACGTCTTTCGAATCTTTAATGGTTTGGATTCGCAGTATTTCCGTAATCAAAGACCCGTCTTTACGACGATTAACCACTTCGCCTTCCCACATGCCTTTCTCTTTGATGATGCTCCACATCTTTATGTAGAACTCTTCGTTGTAGCGACCAGAAGCAAACATGGACGGTTGGCGGCCTTTTACGTCTTCTAACTCGTAGCCACTCACACGGGTGAACTCTTGGTTTACCTTGATGATTCGGTTGTTTCTGTCGGTAATCACCAAGGCAGACATACCATTCATCGCGGCCTTAGCAAGTTGGCTCTCGATACTGTTCTTCTTGTGGTTGCTGTTCCACAATACGAAGCCAGCGGAGATCATCGAAATCAAGAAAGATAAGGTGATGATCTGAACGACAATCGCTTGTTTTTCTTGTCGGTATTGACTGCTGAACTGCTGATTTTCAATGTGAAGAACCATGTAAATAGGGCCTTCAAACTGCTTTATCTTTGGGCTGATGTCAGAGTGGAAATACCAGTTCTTACCATCGAAATAGCTAGACGAAGAGTTGTTTTGAATGTCTTTCCAAAGCGCCGGATATAGCTTTGCGTATGTCTTGTCTGAACGTGACTCTAGAACATGTCCAAATGATTCAGCCGGGTCGGGGCCCATGATGACATGGCCTGTTTTGTTTAGAATGACCGGGACTGCAGCTGAGTCTCCGATTTGGTAATGAAGACGCTTGTAAATCTCAAGCATGTTTAGATTTGCAATGAAGTAACCAATAATTCGATTCCCTTCAGCGACTGGCGTCATAATGCGAAGCGCCGGCGTTAATGGGTGGATGATTTCTCCATTTTCCATTTCTAAGTCAATGCCTCTAGAGCTGACATCGCCAATCTCTAACTTCTGTAGCATCTTGTAGTAATCTCGAGAGGATTTGTTTTGCAGTTGGTTCTCTGGGACGACAGTTGCTTTACCGTCTTTGTAGTTAACGCGGAACACTTCGTTTCCAGCTAGATCGAGATAACGAAGCTGAGAATAGTATTTTTGGCCACGAGCTAACATCACCCAAAGATCTTGCAGGGTTTCTTTATGGATAATAGAAGGTTCTTGAATCGCTCGGAGTAGTGTTTGAGAGTCAGCGATAGAAGGAACAGAGTTAGATATTTGCTCAACAATAACAGCGAGCTCATGAAAGCTGTATTCGATCTGGTTCTGACTGGACTGTTTGATATTTAGCGTGTGCTGAGCTTCAACCCTGTCTAATTCAGAGTTTATGTAGAGGGCAGGGACTAGTCCTAGGGCAAAGATGGTACATAGAAATTGGCTGACTAGTTTTTTTATACTTGTATTCATCACTGTCCTCAAAGAATCAGCGCAATACTATATATTTTATAAGGTTTTTAATGTGATCTTGACCCAGAAGTTAAGACAAGATTCGCATATAACTACGATTTTAGTGCAACTTTTTGCACTTAAGCTTGATTGTTGAGCAATCACTTCGTAAGGGAATGATTGCTCAATATAGAACACCGGTCTGAAAATTGAGCCAAATTAATCGCGATTAATTGCCATTTATCTAGCTAAGAGCATCTAGCTTAGGCCGACGATATTTCCATTACTATCAATATCTAACGACATGAACGCCGGTTTGTCAGGCAAGCCTGGCATGGTCATCACATTGCCACACAACGCGTAAATAAAGCCAGCACCAGCACACAGTTTTAGTTCTCTAACAGGCACGTCAAATTGAGTGGGTGCACCTTTAATGTGTGCTTCTGTCGAGATTGATAGTGGTGTTTTTGCCAAACAAACCGATAGGTCGCTATAGCCATGAAGTTTGAACTCAGCCAGTTGTTTTTTAGCCAGTGTCGATAGCGAAATACTTGCCGCGCCATAGCCAACTTCAGCAACTGCCATCAGCTTTTCTTCTAGGCTTTGCTCTGAGTGATACAAAGGTTTAAATTCTCTCTGTTTTTGGCAAGCTTTTACCACGGCGTGAGCCAGTTGAGTCGCGCCTTCGCCACCTTGACCAAATGCTTCGCTTACTTCAACGCTAACGCTTGAGTCGAAGTCGGTGATCATCTGTTTCAAAGCATCGAGCTCTTGAGCGGAGTCTTGTGGGAATCGGTTAATCGCAACAACTGTAGGCACTTGGTATTGCTTAACGTTGTTGATGTGCCATTTAAGGTTCTCAAAGCCTGCAATTAGCGCGTCTTGGTCATCATTAAAAATTGAATCTGGTAATGGAGTGCCCGGTCTCAAATCGTATAAACCAGAGTTGGCCTTTAATCCACGTAATGTAGCGACAACCACAGCGCAATCGGGCTTCTTGTTAGATGCCTTAACCTTTATGTTACACGCTTTCTCGAAACCCATGTCTGAGCCGAAACCACCTTCGGTTACAACAAAGTCACTCAGTTTTAACGCTATCTTATCGGCAATAATTGAAGAGTTACCATGTGCAATGTTCGCGAAAGGCCCGGCGTGAATTAGGGTCGGAACGCCTTCAAGGGTTTGCATCAATGTTGGTTCAATAGAATCCTTCATTGTTACGGTCATTGCGCCTGCAACGTTGAAGTCATCTGCGGTTAACGGCAAGCCTTGTTTGTTGTAGGCAAGTACCACTCGTCCGATACGCTTTCTTAAATCTTGAAGGTCATCAGCTAGAGCAAGAATAGCCATTAGCTCTGAAGCGGCTGAGATATCAAATCCATCTTCTCGCTCAAAGCCGTTAATTGTTTTGTCTGCTTCGTTCTTGCCAACCGTGACCATGCGTAATGCGCGATCATTGTGGTCAAGTACACGTCGCCAAACGATTCTACTTGGGTCGATATCCAGTGCTTTTAAGCCTGAACGCGTTTCAAAGGCGTCTAACCCTTCACGCTGTTCATGATACAAACGCGCATCAATGGCGGCAGAGGCGAGGTTGTGAGCGGCCGTAACAGCATGAATATCGCCTGTCAGATGCAGGTTTAATTGTTCCATAGGGGCAACTTGAGAGTAACCACCACCCGCTGCGCCGCCTTTTACGCCAAATACCGGACCCATTGAAGGCTGGCGAATGCAGGCCATAGCCGACTGGTTAATCTTTGCGAGGCCTTGTGCCAATCCGATAGTAGTGACGGTTTTGCCTTCACCAAGAGGTGTCGGTGTGATCGCCGTGACTACGACTAATTTACCATCTTGTTGGTTGGCGAGGCGTTCAAGTGATGTGAGAGACACTTTAGATTTGAATTGCCCTAATGGCTGATGTTCGTTGTGGTGCAGGCCAGCTTGCTTGGCAACCTCACTGATGTTTTTAAGGGGAGTAGAGCGACAAATATCAATATCAGACAGCATATTTGATCCTTATATCAGAACCGAAAGGTGGTACGTAAACGTTTGCGTGGCGATAGTACTGTATAAATTTGCCAAGTAAAGGCAAACCACACGAATTATGTGCTGGAAGATAACAGATCTAAAGAGTCATTGCGCGAGATCAAATCTTAAACGAGCAAAATATTCGATCTGATTACCTTGAGCTGCAGTTATATTGGCGTTGTATACAAAAAGGGCTGCATATAGCAGCCCTTCAAGGAATGGGTAATCTCACTTTGCGTTAACCTTTAAAAGGTAACTGCCTAATATGGTCGATTAACGATCCCAGTATGTTTCTTCTAAGCTATCTTCGCGTTCAGGTAGTGCACGAGAAAGGCGAGGAGAGTGCTGAGTCAACACTTCGTAGCTTACACGGTTTGCGTACTTACAAATTTGAGACAGTGAAGAGTAAGTTAGACAAGCGTGCTCGTGTTTCTCTGAGTTTGGTACATTCACGTGATGGTAGCTGTTTGCTGCCATGTCGTGAAGTAGTGCTGAAAGTGCACCATCGCCAGCGCCATTGGTATTCTTAATCTCAAGTGGGCCACCTAGGTAAGGGCCAATGTGAGAGTACACTTTTACTGGGTCTTTACAGTCTTGCTTACGCATCGCACGGCTGAATTCGTATTTATTGAACTCAGGGATGTTACCCGGTAACAATGGCAGTGTGGTTTCGCGTTTCGCTGGTTCGTCAGTGTAACCTGCCATGTATAGACCAATAGGGCCAGCAGTACATAGAACGAGGTCAACCCACTCAAGAGCCTTGTTAGCAGCCAATAGAGGATCTTTTTCACCCGTTAGCGCTTCACCTTCATCTTCGTTCATCGCGACGATGGTTACGTTTTCTTTCAGGTATTCTTGCCACCATTCAGCGTTGCCTTCGATCACATACTTAGTACCAAGTGTTAGTACAACAGGCACATTGTGCGCTTTGGCGTATTCAATCGCTTTTTGTACCGCTTTTGGCATCGGATCTTCAGGTTTGCCACGCATTAGGTATGACGACACAACCAATGCAGAAGCTTTCTCGAACACTTTTTCAGGAATGCTCTCTGGAAGAAGTTGGTTCATGTGGCCTTCGTTGATTGCAAACGTACGTTCGCCATCTTCAGAAATCAGCGTGTAACAACGACCAATTGGACCATCAACAGTTTGAAGGTGGTTTAGATTCATACGAGAAGAAGTGCGGCAAAGGTAACGATAACCAAATGAGCCAACTTCAATCTTCTTAGACATTACGCCAAGCAGGACAGATTTGCTGTCTGCAAGTACGGAATAGTTGTGCAGTGTGTTGCCGATAGTATCGCCAGGGTATTGATGCGTGATCAAACCGCGCTCAACTAACTCTTCATACAGCGCATCTGCTTTACTTTCTTCCAATACCAGTGAGTGACCTTTACTCAGCTCGTATTTTTCTAGGAACTCGTTGTCAACACGGGCTTCGATGTCAACAATCGTTTGACCTATACCGACCACTGTTGCGCGGTGTAGTTTAGGTGTTTGTTGAATTTGGTTGACCAACGGATCACGTGCGTGAGTTGGAAAGTAGTGCTTAGATTTACGCTGTCCAGGAAACTTCATATGAAAAATACAGTGAAAAAATTTTGCCGCATGATATCACATTTTGTTTCTGTTTCTTTCATTTTTATTACATTTTGAATCACCTGCACAATGTCTGTACAGGTGATTCGGCTTACTTGTGCTTAAGGCTATTCAGCTGGAACAAGTGTTGCTGGGTCTACGTAAGCCTCTGTACCCCAAAGTGGAACAGTTGAAAGGCTATGTTTGAAACTGCCTTCCGTTTCTTTGGTGGTGTAAGACAAGTAAAGCAGCGACTGATTCTCTGCATCGTAGATACGACGAACCTTCATTGTTTTAAAGAAGATACTTTTCGATTGCTTGAATACCACTTCACCAGACTTACTCTTGTCTATTTGAGCAATCATTTCTGGTGTGATTTCACCTGTTTGACGACAAGAGATAGAGCTATCACTTGGATCAGAAAGGCTAAGGTTTGCTTCGATTGATGCGATATGACAGGTAACACCTGCGATCTTATCGTCATCTAATGAAGACATCTTGATATCCTTCATTGTGAAGAAACCCAGTGAGACGTCGCCAACCTCGTTGTCCGAACAGCCAGCTAACATTGTCACGATACCTGCTGCTATTAAGGCTTTTTTCATAAGAAGTCCTTTTTATTTATATAGTTCTGTTTACTATAAGGATATTGAAAGCTTGAATACGAGTGTAGAGCTTTTCGCTAAGTTCTTAAAGGATGTTGTTGGATAATGAAAAATATGAAGCATTTAAAGTACTTGTTGGCCTTGGTCATGCTCTGTATGCTCTCTGCTTGTAGCTCGGCACCTCAGCCGACCGTATGTCTTCCAAATAACTGCGATATTTGGGGATACTAACCGTAGGTACTAAAAGAATGAATAACGAAATACCTGAAATTGCACACAAGAAAAACCAATGGCTGTTTAGCCAGCTCGATATTGCTTACCCCGCAAAAGAGAGCCTCCTCGGCCGCGAACTTTATCAAAGCAAACTTCCATCCAAGACATACCAACTCCTAGCACAAGATCAAACTCCTTCCCAAATTGATGAACTGCATAAAGTCGATTTCCATAAATTGACCGTGCTATTTTCACTTAACCAAGCAAGCGTTTACCAAGATGAAACCGAAAGGGCACACATGCTTGAGTTCTTGAGCCAAATTATGCTTTCTGACGATCATGTCTTATATATTGGTACTCAAAATGGTGAAGTTGTGGCGAGCGCTATCGTCACAGAAGCAGATGATGCCCTATTGATCTCGGATCTCGTTGCTGGAAATGGTCAAAGTATCAACAACTTTGCTAAGCAGTTACACGATTTTTGGGCACAAGATCATGCTTCTTGCGATAAAGTGTGGATCGAGAACTAAAGATTCTTTGACAAAGCGTTAATCTAAGTACAATACCCCGTCTTATTTAAAGGGTATTGTATGTACAAGCTATTGATATCAATCGCTGTATTGTGTGTTAGCGCTTATTCTTCACTCAGCTTTGCTAACGACTGGGATATAAAACGCATCCTAGTTTTACACTCATACGAACCTTCTTATCAATGGACTGCTGACTTCCAAAAAGGGATAGACAGTGCGTTCAGCCAGTCTCAAACCGAAGTTAAGCTCTCAATCGAGTATTTGGATTCAAAGCGTGTCCACAGCCCAGAGTACTACGACTCTCTCGCGCACTACTTACGTGCGAAATATGCAGGTTATAAGTTTGATGGCGTAATTGCGACGGACGATAACGCGGCCAATTTCCTGGAATCTCTGCCTAATTTGATTGACCGCTCCACACCTGTCGTTGCAGCCGGCATCAATGATTTCAGTACCGACATGTACGCGGTGTCTGACAGAGCAACCGTGCTTTATGAGAACGATCAGATAGACGTTAATATTAAGCTGATCTCCAAATTAAGACCTAATCTAAAGAATCTTTATTTTGTAAATGATTACAGTGTAACGTCTGAGCTGATTCATAAAGAAATGAACAAAATGATGGCTGAATTTCCGAATATTAACCTCATAGAAATTCGCGATTTGTCGCTTGTACATACAAGCCAATTTTTGGAAGGGATCTCTGCGGACGATGCGGTATTGCTCAGTCATTACAACACCGAGTTGAAGCAAGGGGTTTACCACACTTACCAAGAGATTGCGGATACGTTGTCAAAAGCGAGTGCTGCTCCGGTGTTTGCTTTGTGGCAGTTCTATATTTCGGGTGATGTACTCGGTGGTTACGTTAATCACTCTCAAAGCATGGGTGAAGAGGCTGTCGATGCATTGGATAAATATCTTCCTCTTGGTTTTACGACACCGCTAACTCCAGGAGACAACAAGCGTTTTGTATTTAATTACCCTGCAATGAAACGATACGGGATTAGTGCAAACGCGTTACCTGACGAAGCGGTTTTCATTAACGAGCCTTCATCCTTTATTCGCAAAAACTTCCAGTTGTTATTGGGGCTGTCGATGGTGATTGCGGGTTTAAGCCTGATCATCTTGATGCAATTCGTTACTCTGCGCCAAAAGAAAGAGTTGGCGAATAAGAACAAACGAATCTTAAAGCTTCAGAAAAAGACCTTGAATATCCAAAAGGATATGATTCATGTTCTCGGAGAAGCAATTGAAACCCGCTCTGGCGAAACAGGTAATCACGTTAAGCGTGTAGCCAAGCTGTCTGCATTGCTAGCGAAGTATCGTGGCTTGAGCCATCGTGAGGTCGAGATGATTGAGATCATCAGCCCAATGCACGATGTGGGTAAGATTTCTGTCCCTGAATCGATCTTGGATAAACCTGGGAAATTAACCGACCAAGAGTGGGAGGTGATGAAGCTTCATACTACGGCTGGCTATAACTTACTGAAGAGCGGAGCGGGTGATATTACCAACCTCGCGGCAATCATTGCTAACGAACATCACGAGCGTTGGGATGGTGCTGGATACCCGAATGGCAAAGTGGGTGATGAAATACACCTGTTTGCTCGTATCACCGCCGTAGCCGATGTATTTGATGCGCTGCTTAGTGCACGTTGCTACAAAGAACCATGGCCGTTAGAGATGGTGGTCGATTTGTTTGAGCGAGAGTGTGGCTACCAGTTTGATCCTCAGCTGACTAAATTACTACTGAAACACTTACCCGAGTTTGTCGCTATCCGAGATTCGTATCCCGATACTGGAACTTTGGAATATGCGTCTTCACCTTCGATTGAAGCTAAGGTCTTAGAAGAGTCGGTTGTTAGCTAACCGTCGCTCTCTTTGCGTTGCCTATACGTCTTGGCTTCTTTATCAATTCGCCTCAAGCTGACTAGGAACTTATGATTTATATTTTCCACTGAAATTGAGTCACTTATGTAAACCTCGCAGTATTTGGTCTCGTAGAATCTGGGTTAATTTGATGAAAACTGTTGCTTATGCTGAGCGATAAAGTGATCAACTCCATATTTCGCGAAGAGAAATAAGCCTGTATCCGCAAACTGTTACCTCAATCATCTCGCCCATTGAAAGAACACTATAGGATAAAACTTGGATTCAATCTGAGTGAGATACCTATGCGGTTAGAACAGACTAAATGTGTGATTTTCGATTGTGACGGAACACTTATCGATAGTGAAAAGCTGTGCTGCCAAGCTTTGGTGAACGTTTTCACTGGCTTTGGGGCAGAGTTAAACGTCAACGACTGTTATGCGCACTTTCAAGGCGGGAAGCTAGCCGACATCTTAATGGATACACAAGAACGTCTTGGGCTATCTATCTCGATTGATACACTTGAGCCGTTATACCGCACTGAATTAGAAGCACTGTTCCAGCGTCATTTAAAACCGATGGACGGCGCTATCGAACTTATTGAATTTCTCAAACAACAAGACATCGAGTTTTGTATCGCTTCCAATGCACCGAAATCTAGAGTTGAATCTTCATTGGCGATGACAGGCATGCTAGACGACTTCAAAGGCAAAGTGTTCTCAGCTTTTGATGCTAACAGTTGGAAGCCAGAGCCTGATCTAATTATGTACACAGCCATGAACATGGGCTTTCTACCGAATGAGTGCATCTACGTGGATGATACGTTGAAAGGGATTGAGGCTGGTGTTCGCGCAGGTATCCAATCGTTTCGACTGCGCCCGAGTATTGATGAAGCAATCGTAGATTCCGAAGCCGACTCAGCAGAACTCGCGGCTCAGGATATCTACAGTCTAGAAGAAATTTCAGTGTGGATTAATGGCAAGCACTGCTCAAATGGTGGTATATCGAATTCTGCAGCTTTGGTGGGGTAGAGCTTAGTTGAAGGCTGACTACCTTACTAAATTGTTTGGTGTGGAAACCGCAAGATGCACAAGTAAACTTCTCTCCACTTTCTGAAAGCAGATACTCGTCGTGTTGGCATAAAGGGCATGTAATGTCGTCGGTGTTTGGTGTTTCTGTTTTATTCATTATGTGTCACCTGCAGCAAGAGGGTAAGCGAAAAAAGACCCGTTCAATTAGATTACTCCTAAGCTCGAATATTAGACAGTTCTGACGCTCCTTAATCTCTCCTTTGCGACTTGCTTCATGGTAATTGATAATGTCATCGTTATTGACCATGCCCCTTGTAATGTTATTAAACAAAAGCCAAAAAAAAGGACCCATTACGAGTCCTCATTAGTTAGTTTTCAATTCACGCTGCTAGTTCGCTAGTTGAGCCTTAAGTGCGGTATCGTGCCAACGTCTGAGACAGAGAAACCGACGCTTCTGTTAGCCTAGATACGCCATTTGAAGAATTCTGAGCCACGTCTTTAATCACATCTGATTGGCTGCGAATATCGTTAAGTTCTGCTGCAATCGTATTGGCAACGTTACTTTGCTCGTCTGCCGATGTTGCAATTTGAATACTCATGTCCATTAGTGCTTGAGCTGAATCTGCAATCGAGTTTACGTCGTGACCAATGTTTGAAATCAACTGGCTACTGGTTTGCGCTTGGTCAACCGTCTGTTCGGTGATCTTCGCGATATTTTGGCTCTCTTGCTGTAAGCGTTCAATCATCGCTTGGATTTCTACTGTAGCCGACTGAGTGCGGCTTGCCAGTGTTCTTACTTCATCTGCAACAACAGCGAAACCACGGCCTTGTTCGCCCGCACGAGCCGCTTCAATCGCAGCATTCAAAGCAAGTAAGTTAGTTTGCTCTGAAATGGCATTGATCGTCGTGATGACCTCGTTAATTTGGCTCGTATTCACATTCAAGCTAGTAACAGAAGATGAGGTTTGCTCGATCAAAGAGGAAAGGGTGGTGATTTCCGAGATTGCCTGTTGAACCTTCGCGTGGCTATCGTTGATTTGCTGCGCGTCTTGTTCTGTTTGTTCCGTTGAGCGTGCAGAGATGTTAGAGACTTCATTTGCCGAAGCTGTCATCTGATCCATTGCTGTCGCTACAGAGTCTAGAGAGGCGTTTTGGCTCATGATTTGTGTTTCGCTGCGCTTCATCTCTGTTTCGAAAGAAGCTGACGTTTCACTTAGCGTTGCTGCACTGTGGTTTACGTTGTTGACTAACTCACTAAGCGTGTCCATTGAACGATCAAGCGCACAACCAATCGTGCCAAATTCGTCACGGCCAGGGTGAAAGCCAAGGCGTGATGTTAAGTCCCCATCACCAATCTTTTGAGTCGTTGAGTAAAGAACCCAAAGTGCGCCGCCTAGGAAAGTCGCTACCCAGTAACAGAAAAGACCAAAAGGCACACACCACAAAAAGCTCAGTAATAAAGTGTACAGTGCTTGCTGCTTTTGATTCTGTATATCGTTAGTTGAAACGGTAAGTGAGTAGTAGTTGCCATCTTGTGCGAGTGCTGTAGCAGTCACCGAACCATTGTTTGAAATAGTGGTTTGTTGAGCGCGAGTTTGCTGGCTAACAGAGCGAACAGAAGCAGGGGAATCTGATGCTGATAAAATACCTTGCAGTTGATACTCGACCTGCTGTTTTGCAGTTACGTCAATGTGTTCCATTTTGTTGACGTAGTTCAGTCCAGCTAGGCTTGCCAAAGCGGCAAAAAAGATTAAGAAAATGACCCAAAACTTGTCGTTGATCGACATCTTGATAAACAGTTTGTCTATCGTTCGAAATTGTACTTCTTTCATAAAAACTCCACGGTAAATCCTTTACCGTGGACTCTAAATAACCGACCTCAATAAAAATGTGACTTCAATCGACTAATTGTGAAAATTAATGATAGTGACATGTTATTTATGAGACCTAGATCAAGCAAATTAGTTCTTTATAGGTTTATTAGCCCAAAGAAGGCAGTAACCCTACTGAAATAAGAACTTGAATGGCAATGATAAATACGCCAACGCTACCTGCTAAAAACAGCGCTTTGCTACCGCCTAACACTTGGTAACTGGCTTCTGCAGATTGAGGTTTGACAGAGAAATCAGTGTAACGAACCTTGTAGACCATCACTGTTGGTAACAGAATCGCGAGCACTGAAAGTGCAATGGCTGCATAGCCTAAAGCCATGATGAAGCCTTGTGGGTAAAATAAGGCAAAACCCAGTGGCGGTAAGAAGGTGATAGCAGCTGTCTTAACACGTTTCGCGTTACCTAGTTTCTTGCTCAGTGAGTCGCCCATGAATTCAAATAAACCCAAGCTCACACCAATAAAAGATGTCAGCAGTGCAAGGTCCGCAAACACACCGACGATCACGCTTAGGTTGGATTGATGGACAGTTTGCGATAGAGAGACTAATAGCGCGCCTAAACTTGTATCAGACAATAATTGCTCTTGGCTAATCACACCCAAAGTAACACTTTGCCAGAAAACGTAGATAACCAGAGGCAGTGCCGAGCCAATAATCATTACCTTACGTAAAGAACGAACGTCACCATCTAGGTATCGAACAATTGATGGGATGCTGCCGTGGAAACCAAAAGAGGTAAACACAACCGGAATCGCCGCCACAATCAGGCCTTGTTGTAAAGGCATGCTCATTAGGTATTGAGAGGTAATGTTTGGCGCTAGGAAGCTGAGTACCAAAACCATCGCGATAAGTTTTAAGCCAAATAAAACGCGGTTAACTTTATCAACACTGTGTGTACCAATCGTCACAACGCCGGCAACTAATAGGGTAAACAGAAGCGTGGTGATTTGAGCATTGAGTTCGATACCCGCGATATCCGAAATTCGTTGGTTAAATTGCGCACCGCCGCCAGCTATGTATGCCGCACACAGAGCGTAGAAAAGAAACATCACCGCGAAGCTCGCAATCCACTTTCCTTTTGTCCCTAAAATGGTGTGAGCTAACGTGTGCAGGGTAGCGTCAGATTCTGCGAATTGGTGAAGCTCTACCATTAATAGCGCCGTAAAGGCCATTAACGCCCATAAACCCAGCATCAAGAAAAGTGAAGTTGAAAAGCCAATACCTGCAGAAGCAAGTGGAAGAGCGAGCATGCCAGCACCAATAGTTGTGCCTGCAATGATCAAAGTACTACCAAAAACCTTTGATTTATTCATTGTATATAATTCTTTACGTTAGGGTGTGTTTTCATTGTAATTCTTCTAGCTTAAGCGCATAAACCCAAAGAATATTTCGATTTTGAAGTATTCTGATTGAGTTTAATTCCAAATGCAATGCCTATTGTAATTAAAAATATCCACTGTAAATTAATGTTTACATTGACGGGCGTGGCAGCATTCAAATGAGCAAAGCAAACGTTTGACCATGATCGGCTTCAAAATTTATAGAGTAATTTGTTGTACTTGGTGTAAGGTGGCAGTACATATGTCGTTCGCGTATACCCCTTTAGCGTAAAAAAGCGTTAATGATCGCGAGTAGCTTTAAGCTATGAATATGGAATGGGTAGAGTAGAGTGCGTTCATCAAAGTGACATAATATAAGTCCAAGATGGTGTACTAGTTAATAGGACATCATGTCCACATCAAGGAATAGAGGGGGCACAATGAGTGACCAATCTTATAATGACGAAAGTCTAGAGTTGTTAGATGCTATGGAAATTGGCATTGATTTGTCTGACTATGAACAGACAGTGAAACAGTTAGCAGAAGAGCTTTTCAAGTCTTCGAACTAAGCTTTTAAGATCTTTAATTGAGTTTCAACTGAAACGTTTAAAGCTAAAAGTTTTCTTAGCTAAAGCTTCTCAAAGCAAACAATTCTAAACTGAGCAAACCTTATTCGCTCACACGTCATACCAAAACTATCCTCATTAAAGTTCGCGAAGATAAACGAGTACGTTTACCATGTTACTTAGTTCTCGATACTTTAATGAGGTTCAATGAACTTTCTCGCACACCTCCACATCGCCAAGCACTGTAACAGCAACTTAGCAGGTAACCTGTTGGGTGATTTTGTTAAAGGCGACCCTAATAAACACTATTCTGATTCCCTTTCTGACGGTATTAGGCTTCATCGATTTGTTGATAGCTATACTGATCGTCATGATGTATCTCGTTCTGCAAAATCACTTTTCTCTGACCAAACACGACGCTTTGCGCCTATCGCACTCGATGTATTTTGGGATCACTGCTTAGCCAATCATTGGGCTCAATTTTCACAGCAGACATTAGAGCGTTTTTGTTTAGATAGCCATGAGCAGATCTTTGAACATCAAGAGCCACACTGGCCAGAAAATTTCGTTATGGTTCATCAGAAAATGGCTGAGCACAGATGGTTAGAGAGCTATCAAGACATGTCATCTATAGAGGTGGTATTGCAGCGAATGGCGTTGAGAAGGCCAAAGCTCGGTATGCTTGAGGCATGTTACGATGACCTCGAACGTCACTATGATACGTTGCAGTGTCACTTTAATGAGCTTTATCCCAACGTTTTAGAAGAAGCGAAGCAGTTTAATGCGCTTCAAATGAAGAAAAATCAAAAGGAAAGGTAAACAGCGTAATGCAGGTTTGCTACAATCCGCGCCTATTTAATCTTTGAGCATCATACTATGTCTGAATCTACAAAATCTTTTAACCAACTAGGATTATCTGAGCATCTTCTTGCCACGCTATCAGAGCTTAATTTTACGGCTCCTACCAGCGTTCAAGAACAAGCAATTCCATTGGTATTAGAAGGCAAAGATGTACTGGCTGGTGCTCAAACGGGTACAGGTAAAACGGCCGCGTTTGGTTTACCGATTATTCAAAGATTAATCGAGACGAAAGACAACGTTATTCCGAACCCTAAGCTCGTTCGTGCGCTTGTATTAGTACCAACTCGTGAATTGGCACAACAGGTTTTCGATAACTTAACTAGCTACGCGAAGGGCACCGACATTAAAGTCGTGGTGGCTTACGGCGGCGTTAGCATGAAGGTGCAAACTGATAACCTACGCGGTGGCGCAGATATTCTTGTCGCGACGCCTGGTCGTCTTATTGATCATATGTTCACTAGAAACATTATGTTGAGCCATACGGAAGTACTGGTATTGGATGAAGCTGACCGTATGTTAGATATGGGCTTCATGCCTGACATCAAGCGTATTCTTTCTCGCATGAACGAAGTGCGTCAAACCCTGTTCTTCTCTGCAACGTTTGATAACAAAATCAAAGCGATTGCACACCGTATGATGCAAAAGCCAAGTGAAATCCAAGTTACGCCAAAAAACAGCACTGCTGAAACCGTAACACAGGTGGTTTACCCGGTAGATAAGTCGCGTAAAAGTGAGCTATTAGCGTATTTGATTGGTTCAAAAAACTGGCAACAAGTGTTGGTGTTCACTAAGACTAAGCAGGGTACTGATGCTCTCGTTAAAGAGCTTAAGTTAGAC
Organism: Vibrio sp. 10N.247.311.51; assembly: GCF_041467855.1. NCBI lineage: Bacteria > Pseudomonadati > Pseudomonadota > Gammaproteobacteria > Vibrionales > Vibrionaceae > Vibrio > Vibrio sp. 10N.247.311.51. Next base: position 150,737 of record NZ_JBFSVK010000007.1, read on the forward strand.
GGCATTAAAGCGGCATCAATCAATGGCGATAAGAGCCAAGGTGCGCGTCAAAAAGCCCTAGACGATTTCAAGTCAGGTAAAGTTCGCGCGTTGATCGCAACCGACGTGGCAGCCCGTGGTATCGATATTCAGCAGCTAGAACAAGTTGTGAATTATGACATGCCATTCAAAGCAGAAGATTACGTTCACCGCATCGGACGTACTGGCCGTGCAGGCAACAGCGGTTTAGCGATCTCTCTGATGAGTCAGGACGAAGCTTACCTGCTGGGTGATATTGAGCGATTACTTGATACACGCTTGCCTCAAGAGTGGCTAGAGGGCTTTGAACCAAGCTTAGAAAAAGATCTAGCGCCCGATCGTGGTGGTCGCAGCAAGAGCCGTTCATCAGAAAAACGTAAGATGAAAGCGAAGCTTAAGATTCATCAAAATCGCGGTAAAGCACGTCGTTAACAAGCTGGACAAAGCTCCAGTTTAAAGATCTATAATATAAAAACGCGCCGTTACAGTGACTTCTGTAACGGCGCGTTTTTGTATCTTATAAGCTCTTAATGGGTATGAAGCCGATTAAGCTTTATGTTCCTGGTTACACTTCCATTCACATGGCACTTCGTAAATCAGCTCTTCAATCGAGGTTGGATTAAGAACCCACTCTTCTTCAATATTGAACTTGCTGACCATCTGCGTGTTGAAAAGCTGCCAATGCTTAAGTAGGGCATCTTCCGGTGAGGTAACCATATCGCCTTCATTCCAAGTGCTTTCCATGAAGGGAGTGAGGCATACAGCGCCGTTTGCGTACATGATCATTTGCCATTTAACTTCGTAAATGTTGATCATTTTGTCTGGGTTAGCTGCATTGTACTCAGCGGCAAGGCCGTTAATCTCTTTTTCAACATCGCCGACATTGTCGATGAAGTAATCAACAAGGTTGTCTTCTTGGCGAACAGAGTCCGAAATAAGCTGCATTGGCCTACGTGAGTGAATCATGTTGGTGAACAGACGCATGCTAAACAGGTAGATAGCGATATTTGGCGCAACATCTTTTGGCAGCTCTTCCATAATCTTACTGATGTAAGACTGAAAATAATCGTGTAAACAATCACTTATCGCATGCCAAATCTTTTCTTTGCTACCAAAGTGGTGGCGGATAAGGCTATGTGATACGCCTGCCTTTTCACTGATGTTTCGCAGTGATACACGATCGTAGCCAAAGTCACAGAACATGTCTGCGGCAACGCTCATGATCAAAAAACGCGTCTCTTCGGCGTCTTTTGCACTTCTTCTACCTTGCTTCTTTTCGGTCATCTTCATTTCACATAATTACCTGATTACCACATTCTACACTGTTTTTACTGAAATAAAAAATACTGCACAAGTGGAAAGTAAAGCTTGAGAATTATTTAATATTAAATATACTGCCCACCTGTGTAATAAATCATAATAATTAAATGGAGAGACATCATGCAGTCCAATTTGTCTATCAATGCCATATCGAGCAAGCGCATGGGAGCTGTTATTGCAGCACTATTGCTCGCAGGCTCTCTAACTGGATGTGACAAAGTTCAGTCAGAGGAAAATGAGCAGGTAATCAAGCCTGTAAAGCTGTTCGAAATCCCGCAACAGACTGATATCGATCTTGATAGCTTCATTGCAAAGGTTGATGCAACCGACCGTGCGGCACTTTCTTTCCAAGTGGGTGGTGATATAGAAACCTTCGATGTTCGTATGGGACAAGAAGTGAAGAAAGGTCAGGTGTTAGCCGTATTAGACGCGACGGATTACCGTATTGCCGTTGACGCAGCCCAAGCTAAATTTGATCTGGCGAACAGCCAATACAAACAAGCTTCTGAGTTGTATGCGAAAAAACTGGTCAGTACCGATTACTACGACCAAGCCGTGAACACCTTTACTGCCGCTGAAGTTGAGTTGGACCAAGCAAAAACAAACCTTGGCTACACTACCTTAGTTGCTCCATTCGATGGCGTGGTATCGATGGTGTTTGGAAAGCAATATCAATTGATCGCAGAAAAGCAGCCAGTACTGAATATTTTGAATCACAGTGAAATGGATGTGACGTTTTCAATTCCAGTATCAAAGCTTGAAGACCGTTCTATTCAAGACCTAACGAGCTCAAACATGTGGGTTGTGATGGACAGCCACCGCGGCATTCGTATCCCGACTCGCTTTAAAGAAATCTCAACGCAACCAGATGAAGACACCAACAGCTACCAAGCAGTTGTGTCTATCGAAAAGCCAGAAGGCATCAATCTACTTTCTGGCATGACAGCGCAAGTTGAAGTTCAGAAAAGTAAATCTGACTACGGCATTGGTATTGTGGATTCAGCTTGGTTAAACAAAGAAGCAGGCCATGGTGAATTATGGCGCTATAACCCTGACTCTCAACTGATTTCTAAAGTACAAGTCCTTCTTGATGAGCAAGGCAAGGTTATCGACGGATTGTCGTCTGGTGACCTTATCGTTGAAGCGGGTGTGGATGTGTTATCAGACGGACAACAAGTAAAAGCTTGGCTTCGTGAGGGCGGTATTTAATGAACCTTTCAAAATTATCAGTTGTTGTCGCGTCGGCTCTGTTACTTCAAGCCTGTAACAATGAAGCTGTACACCGTGAACAACCGCCTTTGTTGGTTTCTACCTTTGAAGTTGGCGCACCGCTTACTAATCAGTTCAGAAGTTTTAATGGACAGGTGATGCCAGCTGAATTGACTCCCTTGGCATTTAAGCTAGCAGGCGAGATTCAACAAGTATTAGTAGAAGCGGGCGATAACGTCGAAAAAGGGCAGTTATTAGCCACCTTAGATAACGCAACGTACGTCCAAGATCTGACTGACGCTCAATCTCAATTCAAACTGGCGAGCAAACAGTTGGCCCGTGGTACTGAGATGTTTGGCAGCGAAATGCTATCGCAATCAGAACACGACCAACTGACGGCTAACTATAAGCTCGCATCGGCCAATTTGGCGGCGGCGAAACGCAAGCTAAGTTACACAGAACTTTTAGCGCCGTTCTCAGGAACAGTTTCAACTGTCGATAAGCAACGCTTCGAAAATACGACGCCTGGAGAAACACTACTGAGTGTGTACCAGAACGACAAGGTGTATGTGCGAATTCAAGTATCAGATTCGATCTTGGCGTCAATTAGCCCAGACATGCGTTCAAATAGCTATCGTCCTGAGGCGACCTTTGGCGGTCACACAGGCCAATATCCACTGACGTATCTCGAACACACCAGTGAACTGCACCCACAATCCCGTACCTACGAATTTTGGATGCAGATGCAGCAGCCTGAAAGTGAAATTCTGCCGGGCACGAGCGTTACGGTCAATGTGGATATGGCGAAAGCGGGCCTGAGCGATGTTCAAGGCTACCAGTTACCAATGACAACGTTAGAAGCGGGCTCTGAAGCGAATCAGTTCTATGTGTGGAAAATGGAAGACGGACAAGCATTCAAAAGCGAAGTAGAAGTCGACAAGATCAGTGGCCAAGGCGCATTAATCGCTCATGGCGTTGAGCAAGGTGATCGACTCGTAAACTCGAATCTAAGAAAACTCCGTGACGGAATCCAATTGTCAGGAAAAGCAGAATGAACATCGCAGAATATTCAATAAAAAACAAAGTAATCAGCTGGCTGTTTCTAGTCATTTTAGCCATTGGCGGTGTGTCGTCTTTTGGCAACCTATCCCGTTTAGAAGACCCAGCTTTTACCATTAAAGATGCAATGATTATTTCAACTTACCCTGGCGCAACGTCAATGGAAGTTGAGGAAGAACTGACTTACCCCCTTGAGAAAGAGATAAGACAGCTGCCTTATATCGACAAAATTATCTCAACCTCGTCGAATGGCATGTCTCAAATTATGGTGAGCATGAAGATGGACTATGGTCCGGATGAGCTACCTCAAATCTGGGATGAAATGCGTCGAAAGATCAACGATCTACAACCAACGCTGCCTAGTGGTGTTAACTCTGTCCAGATCATCGATGATTTTGGTGATGTGTTTGGTGTGATGATTATGCTTACTGGGGATGGCTACGATTACGTCGAGCTCAAACAGTATGCTGATTATCTCACTCGTGAAATCGAACTGGTTGAAGGCGTAGGCAAGGTAAGTATCGCAGGCGACCAACAAGAGCAATTGTTCGTTGAGATGTCACTTGAGCGTTTAGCGGCGTTAAACCTAGACATGTCGACAGTGACATCATTGCTCGCACAGCAAAACAGTGTGGTATCGGCTGGCGAGGTAATGCTCAATGGTCAAAGCCTAACCATCAAACCTAACGGCACGCTGAGCACGGTTGAAGAGTTAGAAAACTTAATTATTCATGGTCGCGATACGGGTAACCTAATTCGCTTGAAAGATGTCGCTGAGGTTACTCGCGGAATCCAAGAAAAACCAGGTAATGTATTAACTTACAACGGCAAACCAGCCATCAACCTAGGTATTGCGTTCTCATCGGGCGTAAACGTGGTGGAAATTGGTAATGCGCTTGATGCAGAACTTGATCGCTTAGAAAGCATTAAGCCAGCCGGTGTTGAGTTGAATTACTTCTACAACCAAGCACAAGAAGTGGACAAGTCTGTTGCTGATTTCTTGATCAGCCTAGTGGAAGCGGTCGCAATTGTTATCATCGTACTTCTGTTCGCGATGGGCTTACGCAGTGGTTTGATCATTGGTTTAGTACTGCTACTGACGGTGTTCGGTACGTTCATCTTGATGGACTACAACGATGTTGAACTGCACCGTATCTCGCTGGGTGCTTTGATCATCGCGCTAGGTATGCTGGTGGATAACGCGATTGTAGTCGTTGAAGGTATTTTGGTTGGCTTGAAGAAAGGCAAAACCAAGCTTCAAGCAGCGAAAGACATCGTGAAGCAAACACAATGGCCACTGTTAGGTGCGACCATTATCGCTATCACAGCGTTTGCACCGATTGGTTTGTCGAAAGATGCGACAGGCGAATTCATGGGTTCGCTGTTCTGGGTACTGTGTTTCTCACTGTTTTTGAGTTGGGTAACAGCACTAACACTAACGCCATTCCTTGCCGAGATGTTGCTTAAAGAAGAAGACAAGGTTGATGAGAACGAAGACCCATACAAAGGCATCCTGTTTGTGGTATTCGGTGCGTGTCTGAAAGTAGCACTTCGATTTAGATGGCTTACTGTAGTTAGTATGGTCGCGCTATTAGCAGTTTCTGTGGTCGGTTTTGGTATGGTGAAGCAGCAGTTCTTCCCACCGTCAAACACGCCAATGTTTTACGTAGACATGTGGATGCCAGAAGGTACCGATGTTCGTGAAACGATCAAGCAGACAGAAAAAGTTGAAAGCTACATTCGCCAGCAAGACGACGTTGAGTTTGTGACAACAACGGTTGGACAGGGCATGCAACGTTTTGCGCTGACATACCAACCCGAGAAAAGTTACGAAGCGTACAGTCAGCTGCAGGTACGAACGACTGACCGAGACACCATGTTTAAAGTCCTAGAAGGGCTAGACAAGGACTTGGCCAATAAATTTGAACAACCTACGTTCCAATTTAAACTGATTGAGTTTGGCCCGTCGCCAGCTTCAAAAATCGAAGCTCGTATTAGCGGTGCAGACCCGCAGATCCTTCGCAGCATAGCTGTTGAGGTAGAAGATATCCTGTTGGCGGATCCTGGCTCTCGAAATGTGCGTCACGATTGGCGTGAACGTACCAAAGAGCTCGTGCCACTGTTTAACGAATCAAAAGCACGTCGCCTTGGCATTTCAAAGACAGATCTGTCTGAGACACTACAGATGGCGTTTGGTGGTTACAACATCGGCTTACTGCGCGATGGTACGCACATGTTACCTATCGTGGCACGCCTGCCTGAAGAAGAGCGTTTTGATTTTGAATCACTAAACAATGTGAAGATCTGGAGCCCATCACTGCAAACCTACATTCCTGTAGAACAAGTGATCGATGGAGTTGAGCTTCAATGGTCTGAGCCACTGATTCAACGTCGTGACAGAAAGCGTACGTTAACGGTTCTGGCTGATCACGATGTATTGGGTGATGAAACACCAGCTAGCTTGTTTGCTCGCGTAAAACCAAAGGTTGAAGCTCTCGATTTACCAGCAGGTTACAACATTAGTTGGGGCGGTGAGTACGAGAGTTCTAAAGATGCACAAGAATCTCTATTTGGTTCACTGCCAATGGGTTACTTGCTGATGTTTATCATCACTATGCTTCTGTTTAACTCGGTTCGTAAGCCACTTGTGATTTGGTTTACGGTGCCACTCTCTATCATTGGTGTTTCAATTGGTCTGTTAGGTACTAATATGCCATTCAGCTTCACTGCGTTCTTAGGTCTATTGAGTCTAAGTGGCATGATTTTGAAGAACGGTATCGTACTGCTTGACCAGATCAACAGTGAGCTACAAACAGGTAAAGACCCATATTTAGCGGTTGTCGACAGTGCGATCAGTCGTGTGCGACCGGTATCTATGGCAGCATTAACAACTATCTTGGGCATGATTCCCTTGGTATTCGATGCATTTTTCGGCTCGATGGCGATTACCATCATGGCAGGCTTAGGCTTTGCTACCGTACTAACGCTAATAGTAGTACCAGTGATGTTCGCTATTCTATATAGAATCAAACCGTCCACTGCGGGTTATTAGGGATTGATATAAACCAGATTCTTTTAAGCCAGCCCAGTCAAATTCGACTGGGCTTTTTTATACGTATTGTCCCGTCCTGAAATGTCTTAACAAGTGAAAGTGGCAAGAGGGTACGAATAGATAAGCATTAAAAAAGCCGCTACCCAATGGGCAAGCGGCTTTGAGAAGAATAAGGCGATTCTAGATTGCTTGGCGTATATCTAACTCAATCGGCTTTGGCATGGCTAAGTGATAGCCTTGGTACATATTGAAGCCTAAGCTCTGCATCGCTTCGAGTTGTTGTTGGGTTTCAATACCTTCAATCACTGTCTTTGCGCTAATTTGGTTTGCAAGATCAAGTACTAACTCCATTTCTCGAGTGTCGCCTTGTTCAAAGTCCAACATAACCGAGCGGTCTATCTTGATGATATGAGGGTTAATGTGACGAACGCGCTGTTCGGTTGATGCTTGTGTGCCAAAATCATCGACCGCTATTTGAAAGCCATTATCCGCAAGCGAAAGGGCGGCATCTTTCAAACGCTCTTCACTTTCTGCATTCAACTCTACCAACTCCATCACTATCTGTTCGCATGAGAGGTTAAGCTCGTGAAGGCGTTTAGCTAACAAGCTATCGCTGACCTTTTCTGCAGCAAACAACTCACCAACGTTTGGAAGAACGTTCAAAAATAGGTGTAAATGACGGATTGTCGATTGTGCGAAGTTACGGATATGAATCGCTCGACTCAGCCTCTCGACATTGATTTTGTCTGTGCTTGAGGTTTCGTCGGAATGGAAGAAGTGATCAGGACGAACAATATCACCTTTGTTATTTGAAATGCGTACCAAAGCCTCAACACCTATTTGAGTCATAGAAGAGTCGAATATAGGTTGATAGACGCTTCTAAGCGTCAGGTCTTGGTATTTCGCAATAAACTGCATATCAGCATCTACGGATATACAGCTAATAAATTCACTTCTGTCTGATAAAATCATAGTCGCTAGTAAAGAGGGCTTATTCAATGGCGGACGTACATGTCGCGGCTGTCACAATATTGACAGGTGTAAGTAAATTGTCAATTAATAAAAACTCATTTGTAGAGCCAATATTTAAATAAATATAATTAACGAAAAAACAGCATGATAATTGATATTAGTCATTAAAATTACTTATCATTCACCATTAATAATGACCGTTGTGAATTTAATCTCTGAGTAATCTATCTCATATCAACACCTATCAATATAAGCTTTCAACGCCAATACACCAGGTGAAAGTAAGGATAAAGCCTCAGGTTATGGGGGAGTGTCAAAGTTACATTATTAACAAACAACTCTGTTTGCATATAAATGATATCTACTTCTCAAAATATGAACGATGAGCTGATAAGTTATTATTTTATCGAAGATAAACTTTGATTGATTATTGGGTAGGGCTTGAGCTAGGTTTTATAAAATATTGGGATGGAGGTTTAACTATTTACTTTCAAGACTGATTAAAAAAGTTGACCCGTATTCTTACTGCCATTGAAGTACTGCGTAAAGTTGCAGGTATTTACGAACCAGTTGTTGATTTCCTGACCGCTTTAAAGGGTGTCCAAATTTAATGAAGCAAGGGCTGATTTTAAAATTATTGTTTAAGTCAGTAGCGAATTGAGAATCACTCTCTCTTAGCGTGATACCTTGTTGGCTATATTCAGTGATCTCGTCTGGGAGTTCACCCATCCACCAATGCAATAATTCACCACTGTTTTTACTTCGGCTAATCCAATGGTCGGAGACAATGATCAAAACGTCATTGGGTTGAATGGAAAATCCATACTCTTGTTGCCAATTATGGATGTCCAACATCAACTTTCTACGACAGGTTTTCCCGGCGCTCACCATATGATGACTGATCATCCAAACGGTACCAATTTCGGAAGATATTCGGAAGTGACGAGGCGTTTCGCCAGAAGAAAGCATTTCAAGTGGGCTGATGTTGCTTGCATGATTAAAGCTAACGAAGGTGTGCTCCATTCGGCGAGCAAATGCCTTTCCTATATGGTGCTCACTGATCCCTTGATTGTGCACCGTAGGGTAGTGGCGTTCACAGAGCTTTAGGCAATCGTCTTGAAACTGATTAACGCTTTTAATCACTAGATCTAATAACAATGAAGCCCCTTATACACGGTTACTATCTTATTGATGGGCAATAGTACGGTAATTGCGGTGCCATTACCTATCCTCAAAGTGCGAGTTCTTGATCCCTCTATCAAAATTAGCCATAACTGAGCGATTTTATGGATAGCACTGGCACTCTACTGGTCTGTAAACTAAATTATGAGGAATTATAGCTAGTTAGAAAACTTCGACTGATTAGCAAAGTTACAGTGAGCTAACGAAATTATAGTTTAGTTAGCGAATCACGATTGATCTACCTACTCTTTATTTGGAAACATTCATGACCATTCAATTAGATTCGAAACAAAAGTCTGAGCTTACTCATACGCTCCAAAAGTACCTGCAAGATGAACTCGATGTGGAGCTTGGTCAGTTTGACACGGAATTTTTGGTCGATTTCATCAGCAAAAAATTTGGCGCAGTGTATTACAACAAGGGGATAGAAGACGCTCAAAAAGTGATGGAACGTAAGATGTTAGACATCTCAGATGAACTCTACGAGATCGAACAAATCGTTGAGATTTAAACCCAACAAGCGCTTGTTAGACAAAGAAATTTATCAATAAAGCAACTTGTTCAAAAATTTCGAATAACTCGTTTAATTTGAAATGATGTAACTAATGTAAAGCTTGGTAAATAATATGTTACACAAACTTAGTGTAGGGTACGATTTTCAAAACTACACGACTCGTTAACATTCGGAAGAGATGCATGGACAACAACGTTAGAAATTACAACCCTTTAGCTAGAGCGATGCATTGGATTTCAGCACTCGCGATATTTGGTTTGTTTGGTGTAGGCCTGTGGATGGTTGATCTTTCATACTACAGCGAGTGGTACAAAACAGCACCAGACTACCACCGCTCTGTAGGCATTCTTTTGGCTGCTGTTACCGTTATCCGCTTGGTTTGGAAGTTAGTTACCGCGTCACCTAAAGTGGAAGGTAAAAGCTATGAAGTTGCAGCAGCGAAGATCGCTCATGGCTTTATGTACATTAACTTAGCGGTTTTATTTATTTCAGGTTATTTGATTTCAACATCAGATGGCCGCGGGATCGACGTATTCAACTGGTTCACTGTACCAAGTATGGGTGAACTGTTTGCAAACCAATCTGATCTCGCAGGAACGATTCACTACTATGCTGCATGGGTACTGATCATCATGGCATCAGTGCACGCCTTAGCGGCGATAAAACACCACGTTATCGACAAAGACGATACGCTACGAAAAATGATAGGAGCTTCAAAATGAAAAAGTCAATTATCGCTACAGGATTAGCATTTGCAATGGCAATGCCTTTCGCTGCGAACGCCGCTGATTACGTGATTGATACAAAAGGTGCGCATGCTTCAGTTAACTTTAAAGTTAGCCACCTAGGTTACAGCTTTATCCAAGGTCGTTTTAACACATTCTCAGGTGACTTCTCATTTGATGAAAGCAACGTTGAAGCGTCTACAGTAAACGTAACGGTTGATACTACAAGCCTTGATTCAAACCACGCAGAGCGTGATAAGCATATCCGTAGCGGTGATTTCATCGATGCTGGTAAGTTTTCTGATGCGACATTCAACAGCACAAAAGTGGTTGATAAAGGTGACGGCAAACTTGAAGTTATGGGTGATCTGAAACTTCACGGTGTGAATAAGCCTATCGTTATCGAAGCTGAATTCATCGGTGCTGGTCAAGACCCATGGGGCGGTGAGCGTGCAGGTTTCGTTGGTACAACTCGTCTAGAGCTTGCTGACTTCAACATTCCAGTAATGGGCGCTTCAAGCTATGTAGATATGGATCTACACGTTGAAGGCGTAAAGAAGTAATCTAGCTTTCTAGCTTTCTGACAGGTATCAACATTTTTTAGAGACATCAAAATTTTGGTCGATACTAAATAGGTCAGCAGTTAGAAATAGAGAAAGGCGCAAAGTTTTCACTTTGCGCCTTTTTTATTGAGATAAATGGCAACGTGTTTAGGTCTGTTTTGTGTCAAACCGTTTAGTACGTTAAAAGCCACCATTTGCCTCTAGCCAGTCAACGTTGCCATGACTGAGTTATCTAATTGAACTACTAATCCCTAATAGTTCACCTTAAGATTAGTTAAGCCGTTTCTAGTTCAGCTTTAGGAACCACGTTTAGTCGGTCACCGTAGATTGGACGCAGTGCTTGCATTACTTCAATACGAGTCAACACACCCACCATTACGCCATTTTCTAACACTGGAAGCATATGTGGTTGGCTAACTTTCATCGCTTTTGCACGCTCTTCTAGAGAAAGAGATGTCAGGCGAGTTGCGAAGCCCATGCTTGTCGTCGGGTACAGTTGCTCTTTGTCGATGCATAGGAACTCAGCAACGTCTACTAGCTTGTCGTTTGCATCGATTGCCACAACATCACGGCTCATTAGGTCTACGACTTTCTGGCCTTTAGTTGGGATGTAATCTTGGCACCAAAGGTCAACCATTACGTCATGAACAGAGAAGATACCCACTAGACGGCCTTCAACATCGCAAACAGGAGCGCTAACAAGTTGCGCGTCTAAAAGTGAATCAATCGCGACTGATGTTGGCATTTCTACGCTCAGTGTAATTGGTTGAGTGTTCATGATTTGCTTGATAGTAGTTGCTGTGTTCATAGTAATTTCCTTAACTGACGTAATTTCTGTTGTTTGTGTGATAGCAGTAATTTTTGCTGCTTTAAGTTGTGGGCGACGGTAGATACTCCAGTTGGCTAAGCCGACCAATACTGAACCACCTACGATGTTGCCGATTGTCACTGGTATTAAGTTTGCGGTGACAAATTGCATGACGTTTAAGTCTGCGTACTGCGCTGGTGTTGCGCCGATTTGCATCCAGAAGCTTTCCGGGGCGAATGTTTGAATCGTGATGCCTAGAGGAACCATGAACATATTCGCCACACAGTGTTCAAAGCCTGAGCTTACGAACATTGCAACGGGTAACACGGTCATCATTGCTTTGGTCATTGCGTTAGCAGAGCTGAACGTTAACCAAATCGCTAAACACACCAACAAGTTACAAAGCACACCCAAAGCCAACGCTTGAACAGGGCTGTGGTGTAGCTTGTGTTGAGCAATGTTTAGAGCGTTTAAGCCCCATTGCCCGCCATCCAGTTGATACAAGCCTGCTGCACTTACCAAAGCCAATAGGAACATGGCACCGATAAAGTTGCCGACATACACCTTGCCCCAGATAGACAACATCTTCGTGAAGGTGATTTGCTTGTTAGCCCATGAGATGCTTGATAACACGGAGCTGGTAAACAGCTCACCACCACAAATCACAATCAAGATCAAACCCATACTGAAGGCAAGACCGCCGGCTAAGCGACTTAATCCCCATCCAGCATCAGCGCTGCCCGTGGTTACCGTGATGTAGAATAGAAAAGCAAGCCCGATGAATGCGCCAGCCATGATTGCCAAACTCAATGTCATGCTGCTGGTTTTATTTGCTTTACTTAATGCAAACTTCTCTGCTTCCGCCATCATTTCTGTTGGTGAGAACAGTTGATGATTTTCAGAAGTGCTGGTTGCCATATCCCCCCCTTGAACAATCCGTCATGTGTAATTCCTAGTGTTAATGACTTGGTTAATCAGTAATGTTTTGCAGGGCTCGTTGTGTCCTGCCATTTCAGATTAGGGCGTTGAGGGGTAGAGGTAAAATTGATAATTTTTAGAAACCACATCAAATTTATTGATATAGATTTGGTTACGCGTAGAATGAAATTGATTGCTCATCGGCTTTATAAAAAACGAGCATCAGGACACAAATAATTAAAAGCATTAAGGATGAATTTTGCGTTATTCATTAAAGCAACTCGCGGTATTTGATGCAGTAGCAGACTCCGGGAGCGTTAGTCAGGCAGCAGACAAATTGGCGTTGACTCAGTCGGCGACAAGTATGTCTCTTGCACAGTTGGAAAAAATGCTCGGCAGGCCTTTGTTTGAAAGGCAGGGCAAGCAAATGGCCCTGACTCATTGGGGCATGTGGCTAAGACCAAAAGCGAAGCGTTTGCTGCAAGATGCGCAGCAAATTGAGATGGGTTTTTACGAGCAGCATTTGTTGAGTGGTGAACTCAAATTAGGTGCTAGCCAAACTCCAGCGGAACACCTCGTTCCGGATCTCATCAGTATTATTGATAACGACTTTCCTGAGATGCGAATCTCGCTTGGCGTGCAAAGTACCGACGCAGTCATTGATGGTGTATTAGATTATCAATATGACTTGGGTGTTATCGAAGGTCGTTGTGATGACAACCGAGTTCACCAAGAAGTGTGGTGTACTGACCATTTAACGGTGGTTGCATCGGCTCATCACCCGTTTGCGAAGCGTGAACGAGTCAGCTTGGCGCAATTAGAACAAGCAAAGTGGGTATTACGCGAACATGGTTCGGGTACTCGCAAAGTTTTTGATAGCTCTATTCACCATTTGATTGGCGATCTCGATGTTTGGCGAGAGTATGAACACGTTCCTGTTTTAAGAAGTTTGGTTGCAAACGGCCCATATTTAACGTGTTTACCTTATCTAGATGTCGAACAGTTTGTTGAGTCAGGTCAACTGGTGACGTTGAATGTTCCTGAGCTTGAAATGGAAAGAACCTTGTCCTTTATTTGGCGTGCTGACATGGCAGAGAACCCACTTGCTGAATGTATCAAGCGTGAAGGTAAGCGCATGATGAAAGGCAAGCCATCGGTTCTGTAAGGTAGATTTGATAAAATACTGATAACTAAATATGTTGAATAAGCGATTTCGGTCTCTATCTGGTGATAAATGCACACTCGCGTACATTATTAATGTGATCGTGATCGGCTAAATAAGCGCTATCTTCCCATAGTATGCTTACTTGATTTTAAGTGAGGCTAAATCCGGTTGCGGACAATTACGTAATTAGGCTTTAGAAATAGTATGAGTACATTAGTCGCGATTTCATTAACAACAGGTATTTTGTCAGGTCTATGGGGATGGATTGCTATCTCTTTCGGCTTATTGTCATGGGCAGGTTTCTTAGGTTGCACCAGTTACTTTGCTTCGCCAACAGGCGGCGTTAAAGGACTAGCTGGTAGCTTATTGACCAACATGACTGGCGTATTCTGGGCAATGGTGATTATCGAAAGCTCAACCTTCGTAGGGTTAGAGATTTTGGGCTACATGATTACTGCTATTGTGGCTTTCTTTATGTGTATTCAAGCGAAACAAGCGTGGCTAGGTTATATCCCAGGAACCTTCATTGGTTGCTGTGCGACGTTTGCTGCAGGTGGCGATTGGCAACTTGTAGTGCCATCTTTACTGCTTGGTGGTGTATTTGGATACTTGATGAAAGCAACGGGCCTATGGCTTCACGAGAAATCGACTCAATCTTCGGAAGTTGTTGAACAACATGCTAAACAGGCAAAGGCTTAATAAATACATTAAGCAATTACCGCTTTAGTCACTGTGAACTCTTGCAAGATAACCCCCAATTAATTTGTATATCGATTTATACAGGCACACCATTTGGTGTGCCTTTTTTCGTTAAGGTGACTAGCTAAATATTTCATCAGTAGAGCAACTGATAGCTTCTATAAAACAAATTATGCTTAGGTATTTCCGTTGGCCATGGTGATCACGCGTTTTAATGTCCACCTTAATAAAAGCGGAATGCATTCTTGTCCTTGATTCTCGCAATGAGAAACAATGGCAAGTGCAAGATCAGGCTTTGCGTGTTTTTTCAATACCTTGGCGACCACTTTCTTCGGAGGGATAGGGTGATCGTAGGGTATCTTAACCATGTCACGGAAAAAGCTCTCAAACCCATTCATATATAGATAATGCTCTATATCTTTATCAGGCAGTTCGGTGAGTCGATGTCTTTCCTGATCATTACCGAGTTTCGATAACACTGTCGCGGCATACTTTTTACCCGCGGCATCGCCGTCAGTCACCACATGCCAATCAATACCAAACTCTTGTGCAACCTTAATCAGCGCCTTAAGTCCTGATTGGGCGAACTCAATAATCTGCACACCTTCCGCTGCTAGGTTATAGCCACATTGGTTGGCAAGTTCATTGAACAACCAAACCTCGGTTTCACCTTCGACTAATAGCCAACAGCGAGCAAACAGTGCCCCAGAGCGGTGGAAGCGGATATGAAAACCAATTCGACGAAGTTCATCCTTACTGAAATGGTTCATGTTGAGTTGATTCGCGATGGTTTTATCTGACTGACGAACCAAGCGACGAATCGATTGAAGTGGAACTGCTGCGAGTAGGTCGCCACTGTTGGTGGTGAGGATTTTCTGCATGGGCAACTTCTGCATCAAGCTCCAAGCCCTTGCCAAGTGTGTTGGGTGCAATCGACCTTCTGGATCTTCAAGGATCAAAAGAGGGCGCGCACATCGTCTTAGGTCGTTTGGCCCTTTAGCTTGTAGATAAGCGTTCAGTAACCCCATGAATAATAAACGGGTTTGTTTATTTTTGGTCTCTTCAACAAGTTGATGAATACTCTGATCATTGGCACCCGCAGAATAAAGCAATCCATCTCGCTGTTTTCTAGGGTTACGACGAGAAGTACTTTTGAAAGAAAAATAGTGTTCAATCAAACTTTGCATCGACTCTAGGCTACTGCGCATTTCACCTTTATTAACATGACCGGGAATCGCCATTAAACGACGGCATGTGTTGTCGATTCGTTTTTCTATTCTTGCTTGGCGACCATTACCGTTATTGGCGCCGTTTCCGTTTGTGCCATTTCCATTGCTAGCGTGATGATTCCCGTTTGAATTTGCATTATTAGCGTGACCGTTATTGGCGTGAACATTAGTCGGCAGGTGAGCATTGTGGTTAAGGGACTTGCCGTTGAAAGGACGATCAAAGTGCCTTGCATCACGCAAACGGATGACGGGATGTAAGGTCATTAATTCTTGAGCGAGCTTTTCTGAATGATGAAGCTTGAGCGGATTACCGTCCAAACCAAGAAATGCATAATGTGTGGTTGTCTCATACTGCTCTAACGTCGCGCTGATTCGATAGTAGATGCGGAATACGCCAAACTCATCTTGAACCCAAATAGGTTTGAGTTTGCGATAACGACCTGCGTTAAGCTCGCTCTTATCGTTAGCTTTTAATGCGAGAACAATTTGAAGATGTTGAGACTGCGGGTGTGAAACAGAGTAATCGACATGAAAATCGGTCATTTCAAAGTGATATGGCACACCGTCTGAGGGCAGAACGACGGAAAGGGCATCCAATAATGAAGACTTACCCCAAGTATTTTCGCCAATAAGCGTGGTTAGCTCGTCAAACGCGAGTGACATGCGCTTGATACCTCGAAAGCCAGAAATCTCGATTCTTTCTAGTTGCATAGGCTTACTCCTAACGGAAGGCTCTGCTAATTGTTTGAAAGCTAACAGATATCTTTAATCATAATCGAAAAATCCAAATCCGGTATGCTCACCTGTCACAAAACCCGTTGTTTATTAATACGGTGCAAAATGAGATTTTTGATCTATCTCGAGTATTTTTTTGCAGTGCAGTTTCATAAAATTCACGATTCTGTCATGATTCTCGACCTAGTATGAAGGGACAAAGAGAGAAGAAAATATGACTAAAAAGAATAAGCCAGCAAAAATAGTGTTGGCACACATCAACGACACCCACTCATACTTTGAACCAACCTCGTTACAGCTATCACTTAAAATGAACAACCACATCATTGAACCTTATGTCAGTGCTGGTGGCTTTGCTCGAATTTCAACACGCTTCAAACAAATAGAACAAGATGCCCAGCGTCAGAAGGTTGGAACCTTGTTCCTGCACGCTGGCGACTGCTTCCAGGGCACGTTGTACTTTTCTTTATTCAAGGGAAAAGCCAACGCCGATTTGTTGAATGCCCTTAATATAGATGCCATGACGCTCGGTAATCACGAGTTAGACATGGGTAATGAGCCCGTTGCGATTTTCGCGAAAAGAATCAAATTCCCACTGTTGGCCGGTAACTGGAATCTATCGAATGAGGATATCAATAAAACTCATACGCTAGCGGACAACGACATTGTTAAGCCTTATCTGCCTGAAACACGAAGTGCTTCTTTTATAACGAAAGAATTTGACGGCGAGAAGGTCGCAATATTCGGCTTAAGCATCGACAAGATGGCAGGCATCGCTAACCCAGATATCGATACACCGTTTGAAAATGCTTTGGAAACAGCAAAATCGACCATTGAGCAAATTCATCAAGCAGGCATCAACAAGATTGTGTTACTTAGCCATCTTGGTTACGAAGCTGATTTAGAGTTAGCAGCCAACGTAACAGGTATTGGTGTCATCGTTGGTGGTCATAGTCATCGCTTACAAGGTGATTTCTCTGGTATCGGCTTAGTTAAAGATGATGAATACGGTGTGAAAATTGGCGATACCTATGTTGTGCAAGCGGGTTTCCACGCCATGAGCTTAGGACACTGCGAAATCCAGTTCGATTCTCAAGGCAAAGTGACGCACTTTAATGGTAAAAACGAACTGTTATTAGGCCGTCGACTCTTTATAGATGCGAAACTGAGTGAAGTAGGACAAGACGATGCCCACGATATGGCGTGTGAGTTTTTGAACAATCACCCCAATATTGCAGTGTGTAAGAAAGATCCTGAGCTGCAGAGCATTCTGACGGATAAATACCAGCCGCGAGTTCGAAAGCTTCAGCAACAAGTGATTGCTCATGCAGACACAAAACTTCGCCATGTACGTATACCAGATGATAAAGGCCCGAGCCAACTCGCGCCCTTGGTCGCTCAATCATTTCACCATCTAATGAACAAGAAAGGGCATCAGGTTGACTTTGCCATTCACAACGCAGGTGGTGTTAGAAATTCACTCAATAGCGGCGATGTTTCTGTTGCCGATATTGCCGGAAAACTACTACCGTTTGCCGTACCCATTGGTGTGTATGAAGTAAAAGGTGAAACGATCGCTGGCATGCTTGAAGGTGCAATCAATAACGCGATCGATAATGGTGTCGTGGGCACAGGTTCAGGCAGCTTCCCTTATACGCATAATTTGAGGTTTTGTTACCACAAAGAAGCGCCTTTAGGACACAGGATTCACCATCTAGAAATCCACTCTGATGAATTGGGTTGGCAGACTGTTTCTCGCAACCGTATTTACCGTGGCGCGTCGTCAGCCTACACAATGAAAGGGAAAGAGGGCTATAACGCTGTGTTGGACATGATAGGTGATGGCACGGTAACCACTGACTCTATGGCAGACTGCTTCATCGAGTTTCTGCAAGACCACCCAGAGTCGCTTCAACACAATGAACCGTTAAATTGCATGGAATGTTTTAGATAACCACGCCTGATGTTGATGCTTAATGTTATTACGTTGGATTATTTATAAAATTGGCATTGTTTATGCTTCATCTCTGCAGGTCGCCTTCTTGTGGAGATATGCATGGATAAGAAAGATTGGTTAGATGCGGTAGCGGTTGTCGGTTGGGTATCAGTTTGGTCAGCGTTAGTGTATTTGGTGCCCACTACAGGTTTGTAATGGTTCTGCGCACTGGATAAGACTAGCTTTTGAACAGTCGCAGTATTCTTATTATCAATACACGCTATACCAAGCGTAAGTGAAAGAAATAAAAAAAGGAGCAGATTGCTCCTTTTTTGCTTTTTCCGTGCAAATTTATATAGACGAAACACAATCAGAGGATTATTATCCACGCGTTTGGGGAGTAGTTAGCGCAAGTTTACATATCGTCATCTCGTTAGGCCAAGAGTCTATCCGGTATGTAAAGGTGAAATCCCATATTTCACTTCAACGAGACCAACGCAATCACAGTCAAGATCCGTTATGGAGCTTGATATGCTTTGTTTGCGGAAGGTCTTTGTACAGTTCTTCCGCCCGGAGGAATAATGAACTCAACTCAATCTCTATTATCTACAAATAGTGAATCCTTTTTTTCATCGCCAATCATGACGACTTATGCGGGCTTTTTCCTGCTGACGGTTATTCTCGTCTCTATTGATATCTATCAGACTCGTGGCGGCAACGTTACTATCAAGAAAGCGGCAATCTGGAGTGTTTTCTGGTTTGTACTTGCGTTTTTGTTTGCTGGCTCTATTTACCTGTTTTGGGACATTTATGCGCCGAACAGTGACTACACAGCGCAAAAAGCAACCGTGTCATTCATAACGGGTTACTTGTTAGAAAAATCCCTTAGCGTAGACAACTTGTTTGTTTTTGCGATGATCTTTGCTCAATACCAAGTTCCTGAGCATCTAAGACCTCGTGCGCTTCTTTGGGGTGTCATTGGTGCATTGGTGCTTCGTGCAATTATGATCGCACTAGGCGCACAGCTATTGGCGGAATACCACTGGGTACTGTACGTGTTCGCTGCGTTCTTGATTGGTACAGGTATTAAGCTGGCATTAGACAAGGGCGAAGAAGAGAGTGTGAATACACTGCCTGAAAAGCTACTTCGTAAAGTGATGCCGGTAACAGAGGATTTCCATGGCCCTGCATTAATGGTTAAACAGGGTGCTAAATGGGCATTCACTCCAATGATGTTGGTCATCGGTGCGATCGCAGTGATGGACGTGATGTTTGCATTGGACTCTATCCCTGCGATCTTTGCGGTAACACAAGAACCGTTCTTGGTACTTGCGGCTAACGTGTTTGCGTTACTTGGTCTTCGCTCGTTGTATTTTGTACTGCAAGGTATGATGGACAAGTTCATCTATTTGAAACCGGCATTGGCATTCATCATGGTGTTCATCGGTGTGAAAATGCTATTGGTTGACAGTGAGTGGGCTATCCCAACTTATTGGTCGCTTGCTGTGCTGATTTCGACTATGACGATTGCGGTTATAGCGTCGGTTTATGCGAAGAAGCCAGGCATTGAACAAGTAAATTAAAAACAAATATAACTTATCGAAAAGTCGATAATGAACACGTGGCTGATGAAGTGGAAAATTTATTTATGTAAATTTTCTGTGACATTGGCCACTGTTGTTTGTGGGATATTTGTACTAAATGCATGATTTAAACACTATATTGAATTTATACTCACATAGCCTGCATATCTATTTTGTGGTGTTGTTAATGGTTTGTTTCATTAGAAAAACTAATCTCAAAATCTAATTTTAGTCATTTTTTAACCTGCAAAAAATCACCTATTATTCTTGTCATCAGAACGAAACACATTAATAAATTTATAGAGAGGCAATCATGGCTCAAGCAGTACAAATGAATACTATCGCTGTTCCTAACTCTATGGATAAGAAGACCTACTCGGTTAACTTCAAAGGATTGATTGCACACATTTTCGATATTCTTTTCGTAGACAACTCTCCACGTAGTTACTACGCAAGCGACCTATCTGGTCACATGCAACGCGATATCGGTATCAACCGTTAATCTCAGCGTTAACATGTAAATATAGAATTTTAGGAAAACGCCAGCTTCTAAAGCTGGCGTTTTTGTATCTGAAATAAACTCTATCTCTTCGCAAATTAAGCACCTGAAAGAAAAACCTAGGCATCACGGTCTGTATTTGAGCGCCATTCAATTCGTTTTGTACAAGGATCTCGGTATGTCACACGCCAAACGCAATTCATCATTGATCAAACTTTGTTTATTTGCCTTACCGATCGGCTTCTATTCCTCAGTGTCGCTTGCACAAACCT
This sequence comes from Vibrio sp. 10N.247.311.51, assembly GCF_041467855.1. Classification (NCBI taxonomy): domain Bacteria; kingdom Pseudomonadati; phylum Pseudomonadota; class Gammaproteobacteria; order Vibrionales; family Vibrionaceae; genus Vibrio; species Vibrio sp. 10N.247.311.51. Next base: position 171,195 of record NZ_JBFSVK010000007.1, read on the forward strand.
GGAGTAATCAAGGCCAGCCCGCACAGGTTATCGAGCTCTTCACCTCTGAAGGTTGTTCAAGTTGTCCACCTGCTGATGCCTACCTCAGTACTTTTGAAGACCATCCAAAACTGTGGACACAAATCATTCCGCTCGCCTATCACGTCGATTATTGGGATTACTTAGGTTGGGGCGACAAGTTCGCGAGTAAGGCGTTCAGTCAGAAGCAACGACTGTATAAAGCTTATGGCGTAACAAGTGGGGTTTACACGCCGGGCTTTGTTGTCGATGGAAAAGAGTGGCGCGGTTACTTTAACTGGTTAGACAGAACATTACCTTCGCTTAAACAACAAAATAACCCCAAGCTAACGGTCAACCATAAAGGCGATACGTTCAGCGTAAGTTACGAAGGCAAAGGGGATTATGTTGCTCATATAGCTTTACTGGCGATGAACGAAGTCACCAGCGTTAACGCGGGCGAGAACAGAGGTAAGAAACTCGAGCATGATTTTGTTGTGGTTTACGATGGTTATCAACGTGGTGAGTCTGAATGGCAATTTAATATCAATTTTGAGCCACTCGTCGCTACACCAGACGCAATAGCCGTTTGGTTGACCGAGCCTAACTCGTATGCACCGGAACAAACGGTAGCAGGGTGGCTGAACTAACTGCCAACCAAAGCAATCGAATAGCTAGAGTACACTTAGAAGAAGCAGGTACGGCGAGTATCGAGGTTCTCACATCAATAACTTGGTTTCTGACGGGTATTAATCGGTCAAATAGAAGCGAAAGGGCGATTTAGTTACGTAATACTGCTGAAATACGTTAATATAGCGCGCTATTATTTTAGCTTTGAGTTCCTGCAATTAATGACTAACACCACTACACCAACCAACTTCTCTGATCTTGGCTTAATCTCTCCTTTGATGGCTCGTTTATCTGAGCTTGAATACCAACAGCCAACTCCTATCCAAGCGCAAGTTATTCCAAGTGTGTTAGCAGGACGCGATTTAATTGCAGGCGCAAATACCGGTTCAGGTAAAACCGCAGCATTTGCACTTCCACTGTTACAAAAAATTCATGAAGATGCACCTCTGGACCGTCGTTCAGGCAAAGGTAACTTTGTTTCTGGCCTTATCTTGGTTCCTACTCGTGAACTTGCTAAGCAAGTAGCAGACAGCGTTAAATCTTACGCTGTGCATTTCAATGGCGCGATTAAAACGGTTTGTGTGTTTGGTGGTGTATCGGTAAACACTCAGATGCAGGCGCTACGTGGCGGTACTGATATCTTGGTGGCAACACCGGGTCGTCTGCTTGACCTCATTTCAAGCAACGCAATCAAGCTAGACAAAGTGAAAACGTTAGTGCTTGATGAAGCTGACCGAATGCTAAGCCTAGGTTTTACCGAAGAACTTGATGCAATCTTGAAGCTCTTGCCGAGCAAAAAACAAACCTTGTTGTTCTCTGCAACTTTCCCTGAGCAAGTTAAAACGCTGACTCACGAACTATTGAATGATCCAATTGAAGTTCAACTTCAAAGTGCCAATGCGAGCACACTGGTTCAACGTGTATTCGAAGTAGAAAAAGGTCGCAAGACAGCGTTACTCGCACACCTAATTCAACAACACGAATGGCGCCAAGCTCTGATCTTCGTTAATGCGAAAAACAGCTGTGAGCACCTAGCAGACAAGCTTTACAAGCGCGGCATCATCGCTGAAGTGTTCCACGGTGATAAAGGGCAAGGTTCACGTACTCGTATCCTTGAAGATTTCAAATCTGGCGAGATCGACGTTCTTATCGCGACAGACATTGCGGCACGTGGTCTGGATATCGAAAAGCTTCCTGTGGTAATCAACTTTGACTTGCCGCGTAGCCCATCAGACTACATGCACCGTATCGGCCGAAGTGGTCGTGCAGGTGAGGTTGGTCTTGCGCTATCTTTGATCGATCACGAAGATTACCACCACTTCAAAATCATCGAGAAGAAGAACAAGATTCGTCTTGAGCGTGAGCAAATAGAAGGCTTTGAAGTGGATGAAGAAGCGACAGCTCACCTGATTGCAGCACTAAAATCTGTTGCGCCACCGGCTGGTACAGGCAAGAAGAAAAAGAAGAAGAAAGCTCCACAAAACCAAGATGTGTGGCTAAACAACAACTGATCTTGAGTCAGCTAGCTATATGACTCAGCTAGCTATATGACTCGGTAAACAATATACATTCTAAAGGCGCTTAATTGCGCCTTTTTTGTTTTTCTAATCCCAAGTTAAGCGATTCCGCGTAACGAGACTAAGCGATACTTTTGACTCTAAATAGGTCTGTGAATAATTTTCCTATCATCAAAATGATGAGCAGTGTGGTTAACATTAGCAATGGTGTTTGAATCTGATAAACCGGTGTTAGATTAAGCGCGCCAGATGTCAGTACGACCAGCAGGTTTATACCAAGTATTCGATGCACCATAAGTTTAGGTGTCGCAAACACTTTCCATATCACTATGCTGTTGATGAAATAGAACAACGCCAATTGCCACAATTCAGTCATCATCGGCATGATAAAGATATATTGAAGCAAGATAACCGTGCCCGTTCCAATGACACCAAAAAACGCATCCTTAATAACACTTGGCGGCATAGTTGGAAGCATTGAAGAAAATATGCCAGCAATCATCGGGAAAATAAAACCACCCGGTACAGGCAGGTATATCCAAACCAATAACGACGTGACGAACATCGAGACACCTTGTAAGACTTTTCTCCCATCTTCATTAAGGTGTTGAACAAACGTACGGTGCTCATGGTGCCAAGAGACGTTTTTGTTCTCACTCATCACAAATGGCACATCATCAATTAGTGACGTGTTTGGCGCCATTAACTCCAGTTTTTCCATTTTTTGGGTGAGAGCGACCCAATCAATAGCTTGAGTCAGTTCACCCGAGGCGATCTCAAGCAAACGCCCTTGAATATGCGCCATTTCGTTGATTCGTAAACGCCATGCGTGAATATTTTCTTTTAGGTGATAACTGCCAGCGAGCGGCAAATCCAACAGTTGATAGAGCTTTTCAATATTAGCGGTATTGGACTCTAAAGCTTCTATATCAAGGTTGTTGGTATCGCTCATTGCTGTTATCAGCGTTTCTCTGCTTGTTTCAAATCGTTGTACAAAGTTCTGCTCAGTATTTACAGGCCAGAGCAGACGATAAACAATCGAGAAGGTGATAACACCTAATAGAGTTTCTTGTATTCGAAGCACTGCAAAATAGAATGTAATTTGGTTATCGAACCCACCCATACAAGAGATGATGGAGCAAACTGCAAAGCCTATTGAAAAGACATAACCGTATTTTTCATCACTCGACATGAAGATGCATGTACCGAGAAATAAAGTGAAAAACATCAAAAACAGAAAGCGATCCTGAGAAAACATCGCAATCAAGAAAAAGGCATAACCAGTCCCTAATAAGGTGCCCATTAATCGGTTATGACCTTTGTTTATTGAATGAGCAAAGCTCTCGTTCAGTGCCATGACCGCAACCGCAATTGCCGCCCAATAAGGTTTCTCCCATTGAAACCACAACGCAACACAGATAGAGATAACAATAGCGAGAGCCGCTTTAATGGCTTCTTTTGTTGATGCACTGAACATAAAAGCCATCCAACTATTTGATTATCTTGAGTGAAGCTGTCATACCAACACGAAGTTGTAAGTCTTCAGGCACGTTATCAAGCTCTACTTTGACTGGTATACGTTGAGCAAGACGAATCCATTGAAAGTTTGGGTTCACGTTAGGAAGAAGGTCATTACCTGTGCTGCCGTCTTGTGTTGCAATACCAAAGCCAATGCTTTTGATATGGCCTTCCAATTGAGTATTGTTGTGCATCATAAGAGTGACAAGCGCTTTGTCGTTAGGGCCAACATTCACCAGATCAGTTTCTTTGAAATAGCCTTCGATCCAGAAACTGTCTTTATCGATCAATGCAACTACCGGTGTATTGGCTACGACTTGAGAGCCTTCTCGTAGGTTTAAGTTCGTGATGTAACCGTTGGTTGGCGCGTACACTTTGGTGTATTCAAGATTTAAATGCGCTTCTTCAACGTTGGCTTTTGCTAGTGCAACGTTAGCTGCATTTGTCTCAACCGCGTTATTCAGGTTATTCAATGTCAGCACTGGCATAGCGCCAGGTGTTCTCTTTTCTAAGTTCAATGCGCGTTGCTCTTCGTTTTTAGCTTTTGCTAAGAGCGCGCGAGCCTGTTTCTGTGTCGCCAGCGCTTTATTGTAGGCCGCTTGATAAATGCTTGGGTCGATCTCAAACAGCAAGTCACCTTTCGCCACCTGTGAGTTGTCCTCAATATGGACTTTAGTCACTTGCCCTGTAACTCGGGGAGTAATTGAAACTATGTAAGCGCTGACCTGACCATCTCTAGTCCAGGGATTACTCGAATAAGATTGGTAATAGCTATAAACCACAGAGCTTGCGGCAACGACCAGTAGTAGCGTGATGAGATAACGTTTAATCAAGGTGAATGCCTCAGAAGATGGTAATGAATTGACCGATAACGCCGACGAAAATTACGATCAAGCTTAATTCGGCAATTGCAGGAAAAGCGACATATTTATGTAGCCCAAGTTTTGTCGCGATTGAGCCAGTCAATATCGTCAATACATAAGCTAACGCGATAACCAATAGCAAAGGAGGGAAGTAGATCTCACCCCACACGAGTTCATGTGGCATTGTGTTCATGGGTCTGTCTCTATCGTTTTAAGAAGGTAACGATAAAGGAACTATGGCAATGTTAATAATCGTATATAGAGGATCAGATCCATCAAATCCAGACAGGTTTAGGTATATACTAGGAAGGATAGGCAGCAAAGGTACAAATCAGTAGTCACTTTTGCTCTGTCTTTTTATCATTATTATTCTGTTGCAGTAGATGTTTTTCTATCTCGTATGCATGATTAAGAAAGTAAGCACATCAAAATGAACTTTAGTATTGAACAACTTCTCGCGTTTGTGACCGTCTATGAACAGCGGTCATTTAGCAAGGCGGCGGTAAAGCTTAACAAGCACAGAACGACCGTGGGTCAGGTGATTACAAACTTGGAAGATCATCTTGCGGTGAGTCTTTTTGAAAGGGTCGGGCGTTCTGTTGAACCAACGGAGGACGGGCACCTCCTTTATCACTACGCAAAACAGACGATTGAGCAAGCTCGTACTTTTGACAAAGTGGCGTTGAGCCTCTCTTATGGTGGGTTAGAGAAAATAACAATCGCGTATTCTAGTTTCGTTCCACAACGTGTTTTGGTCGATATACGAAAACGACTTAAGCACGATTTCCCAATGATGCGAGTGAACTTTCTGGTTAGGAATAAGAACGAAATTAAACAAGGAATACAAAGTGGGGAATATCACTTTGGACTTGTGAATGCTCACAATAGCCGAGCGATGCACAGTTTTGATTCTACTTTCCTTGGGCATTTTGAGTTCTATCCATTCGGACAGAAAGGTGGAGCGCTCTCACATATTGATAAAGACGAAGTATTAGTCGCACTTAGGAACTCTAAACAGTTCGTATTGAAGTCTCTGATTGACGAAGGTATGTCTGAAAAGATTATCGTGAGCTCTGACTATGAAGAGATCGATCAGCTTTCGTTAATGATCAAAATGCTTGAAGAGGGTTTTGGATGGGCACTTCTTCCCAAAGCCTTTTTTACCGACTCTGAATTTTCAAAACATTCAATAGAGCCCATTCACTCTGCGCAAATGGTGGAAGGATTCAAATTTGGATTCGCGTTGTGGTGTCCGCACTCGAAACAAGTCAGTGGTATCAAAGGCTCTTTGGTGTCGGTCATTAAAGAGTACCGTGAGCAACTTATTGATAGTTTTAAGTCGTGAAAATTTGAGATATTAAAAAGGCGCTAATTATTCATTAGCGCCTTTTTAGATTTTGTTCAGCGAAAAGAAGAATTACTTCTTACGGCAGAACTCAGCGATTACGTACATTGATTGACCGCCGTTTGTTTTACCAGAAACAAGCTTAGGATCGTCACCAACGCTGATGCCACGGATAACAGTACCTTGCTTAATCACTTGGTTAGTACCTTTGATTGGCAGGTCTTTGATTACTGTTACGTCGTCACCTTTTTTAAGTTCAACGCCATTCACATCAAGAGGCTTGTCATCAGCAGACATACCGATTTGTGCCCAAACTGATGTTTCTTCTTCAAGGTACATCATGTCTAGCGCGTCTTGAGCCCAGCTTTCTGTGTTCAGACGAGTAAGTTGACGCCATGCTGTTACTTGAACTGGCGCTTCTTGGCTCCACATGCTGTCAGTCAGACAACGCCAGTGGTTGATATCTTTAGGATCGTCAATCTCACCAAGACATTTGTCACATACCATGATGCCGTGATCCACTGTTACGTGGCTGTGTGGCGGCACTGCGTATGCAGTAAGAGAAGAATCAGAACCACATAGTTCACATTTAGATTGGCAGCGTTCTAGCATAGTAGCTTCAGAAGACATAATGGACTCACATTTATTAGGTATTAAATTACGGGGCTATTATCCACTTTATTTACAATAAAGAAAGAGGTCGTACGGTATTCTGTCTTGATTAATTTTAGCTGAGATCAACCATTTGTGTTTTAAAGTTTTATGCAAACGGTTAACTAGGGAAATTGTTCGAACGGCAGATACAAAAATGCCAACGGTTAGGCTGGCATTTGGTTTCAATTAGAACTTGTGGTTATTCCAATACAGAACCATCGATAGATGCTGCAGTTAAAGCATTATCTAATAAGAAGTCTACCGCTTGCGTCTGCATGCTAACGTGGTGGCTTAAATCTAATGGTAGAGGCGTACTGTCATCTTGCGGAGCCACAAATGTGCTGTGAACTGCATCTTTGCCAAACTTAACAAAATCATTGGTTCCGTTTGGCATTGTATTGCTTGCATCTACAACGGTTAAGCCAAGTTTTGTCGCAAGTGGTGTTGTTCCTGCAAACGGTGCATCCGCAACGGTGTTTGGTACCGTTTCGTCACCTTGAACTTGACCCATGTAAATTGGCATCTGAGTAGAAGCTTCTAGCAAGTAATCAGCATTTGTGTAAGGGTCAATAGTATCTAACACGGTTTGTGCCGCATACGCGAACTGTTGAAATGCTGCAGTCATTGCAGCTAGTTGTGCTGTGGTTGCACTGCTTTCAAATGTTTCGTAGCACAATTTATCTGAGCTGTTTGTACAGCTAGCTGCCGCATAGCTTGCGTACTCTGCCGAAGCCCCCAAGGCTACGTTGTGCTTAACTTGTGGGCCAAAGAAAGGTGAACCCAACAAAAGGTTAGATATTTGGCCACCAGAGTTTTCGATAGCAGCAGCGCTGAATGAATAAAGCGCATCAGCAGTTGTGCTACCTAACGTACGGTTAGAAGACGCAACTGCTGTCGTTCCGACAATACCGCCTAACGAATGACCTAGAAACTTAACTTGTGAGCCAGTAGCTATGTTAAATCCCTTCAAAGGTGAGCTAGCAAGTAAACCAGCTTGCAAAGAAGCGGTTAATGAAGCTCTTAAACCCATTACATCCAGTCCACTTTGACGAACGTTATCACGCGCTACAGGCAAGTTAGTGAGATTTAAATAAGCTAAGACATCTTCATTTGCAGAACGTTGGTCATCCAAACTACGAGTACCGTGTATTGGTAAGTCAATAGCCAAGACAGCACTTCCGGCTCTCGCTAAGTTGTAAGCGAACGCGTAAGCATTTTCTTTTGCAGAGGTGATACCGTGTTGGTAAATGACTATATCAGTAGGGTCTGTACCATTAGGCGTAAATAGCAAAAATTCGACAGATTCTAATGATTTAACTTGAGGAACTGGAGAGTATTTCGTAATAACTCTTTCGCTATCAAGTGGAGAACCATCGGACATCGTTAAGTTTAACCCGATTAACTTTAGTTGTTCTGTTTGCTCTGTCGCTAATATGCTTGTGTCGATACCAGCAGCAGCTAATTGAGTAGCCATATTTGCTTGCTCGGCACTATCACTTAAAGCACTTGAAACTTTTGCTAAGCTAGGCATACCCGATTCGAATGGCTGTGAGTTCCATTCAGTAGCACTTGTTTCTAGATAATAAGGTAATTGAACAAAACCTTGGGTTACATCAACGTTGTCAGTAGCGCCATACAATCCTTTAATCGCTCCTTTAAGGGTTGCGATAGTTGTTGCGTCGTCGCCAGCAACATATTTATCAAAGTCAGTATCGTTTTCTAGAGCTGTTGTGAAAAGTTCTGTTGAGCCGAACTGCATTGTGTAGGCAGCCGAAAGGTCGACTGAGTTAGGGTTTGCGCTATCTTTCCAAACACCATTTAGATTTGTCGCAGCCAATCCTGTTGCCGTTGCGGCTTTTGTCGCGAAAAGGGAATCACCAACAGACTCTGTAGTAAACCAAGTCGAGTAAATGATGTTCTCAGTATCAAGGTTAATCGCACCTGCAGCAGTCGCTCCAGCAAAGATCTTTTCAACACCTTGGGTGACTTGCTGCGCTTGAGCAAGGCTACCTTCTGTGTAAGTTACTGCACTTGATTTCAAAGCAGCATAACTTGCCGACATGCCAACAGGATCGCCATTAACATCCGTTAGTTCATTGGAAAGTGCCAACACGTATTCGCTCGAAGCATCAAGAGAACCGTTGAATACAATAGTGAATGTGTCAGTTGAGGCACTAGATAGAACATTAAAATGAGTTCCTTGTACCAGTACGCCAGTAACACTTGGTGCCGTTTCAGAAGTGAGTGAGCCACTAAGCTTTAATAGGTAAACACCACCAGTTGCGACACCATCAGCTAAACCTGTGCCTTCAAAGTCCATGATGATTGGCATTGAGGTAGACCAACCATCCATTGTATTCATTGCTGCAATAGGGTTGGTTAATGAGTCATCACCGCCAGTCGGCAAGCCAAGTGTACCGTCGCTAGCATCCATCAACGCGAAGCTAGGAAGAGGAACAGCAATATCAGCACCCGTTAATTGAAACTTGATGCTCGTCGCTTGTGCGAGTGAATCTTGAATGTATTGCTCATATTGAATCGCTGTTGAAGCACCTGAACTCGAAGAGTCATCACCACAACCAGCAAGAAACATTGCTGAAGCGAGCAGCGAAACATTAAATAACTTTTTCATGTTTTAATTCCGTTTAGTTGAAGGTGTAGTTCATTTGAATTGCAGATAGGTAAGCGACTGCATCACCAGAGAATTCAAGTTCCTGACCAAGTTCATTGGTTTCAGTGAAATCACCTTCTTTACTTTGAACAAGAGCGAAACCAGCATCGATTGAAAGGTTAGGGCTGTACTGATAAGTCAAACCTGCGCTGTACCAGAAACGGTCGCTATCAGGGATGCTTAATGTTGCTTCACCAGCTTGCTCGTCATATGCTAAACCAGCTCTTAAGGTCCATTCTTGGTTTAACTGGTAAGTTGCACCCAGTGAGTAACGGTTATTGTCGTCGTAGTCTTCGGTCTTTTTAAAACACTCGCCACTTACACAATCTGAACTTGTCGCTTTAAGCTCTTTGAAGCTACTCCACCCAGTTTGTTGCCACCCGTAGTGAATTGCCCATTGGTCGGTCAATTGGTGGAAAGCTGAAATTTCAATAATCGAAGGCAACGTGATTTTTAGACGTCCTGTTGTTGTCGTAGCACTGCCTTCCACGATGCTGCCCGTGTAATCAGTAAAGTCACCGTCATCAAAGTCGAGGTCTACCTCTGAACGATAAGCGATAGAGAATCGGTTGTTTTCATTCAGTTCATATAACGCGCCCACGTTCCAACCAAATGCAAATGTTTCACCTGTCATACTGATCAGTTTTGTTGAGGCAGGATCTCCAGTGATGTTCGAAATAGAGCCTTGATGACGATTTAGTTCAGCCTCGGCGTAAACAAGGTTCGCACCCGCACCAACACTAAACTGGTCGTTAACTCGATACGCCACATTGGGGTTTAAGTTCACTGACACTAGTGAAGTATCACCTGCAAGATCACCCGCATAAATATCGTCTGGGTAATCGGTAGCAACGCCGTAGTTAGAAAACATACCAATGCCCCAAGCCCATTTATCGTTAATAGGGCTGATGTAGTATGCCGCAGGGACGACTTGCAGTGGCGCTACGTCTTTAGATACTTGGCTTTGTCCGCCAGAACCCGGAACATTGTTTTGAGTAATATCCACTTCTGGATCAACGATAGAAACCGCGCCTGAAAATTGGGCTGTATCAAATAGGGTCATTGCGGCGGGGTTTCTCGCTAGTACACTCGCGTTATCGGCTACAGCGCCTTCACCTGAGAATGCGCGACCAAGACCTGAGGCAGAATGCTCAGCAACTTGGAAGCCAGCCGCAAGTGAATTGCACGCAAATAGCACAGAAAGCGAAACGAGAGAGCGTTGTATTGTTTTCATCCTTGACCCTCCTAGGGCATCGAATTTCATTATTATCGTTTGAAAACACACTGAGCATTGTTGGTGTTGAAGCTCTAATGTAAACAGCATGTTAAATTCATGTTTTATATAAAGTCAAAGAAATAGTTGTTATTTTGAGAGGTTATATTTTTGAGGGGCGGCACTCTAACACTAATAATATAATCATAATCAATGCTTTATTCGTGGTTGGAGGTGTGACCAGAATGTTTATGTTAGCTATTGGTACGAATAGTGTTCAATTGCTCAATATGTAACAACTTTGTTTATGTTTACCGCCGATCGCTAAATCGGCATAATATCGACACTCGTTAGAAGTCATTAAATTGGAATTAAAGTTTGGAATTACTCGCGATAGAGTTTCTTGGTAAACCGCTTCGTTTAGAGGGGTCAATGGCAGGGTGGCAACAATTGTATTGGGACAACACTCTGGTATCTCAATTAGATGCAACCACAGACCAAGAAGACGCCCGAAAACACGAATTTACACTACGCGCTGGCGAAGAAACGTTGCAGTGTCACGTTGAGTCGACGGTTCAGTGGCAACCGTTTGAGATGACGTATAAAGCATTGGTCAATGGCCAAACCATTTCCGAAGGCAATCGAAACACCAAAGATATCGAGCAACAAACCCCTGTTGTCGCTCCTAAACCAGAGAAGCGTTTTAGCTTAATTGGGTTGGTGTCGCTCGGTATGAAAGCGCTAAAAAGCGCCAAGCTAATCAAGGTCGTACTTGCTTCTGCGAGTTTAGCGGCCTATTCATGGTTGTTTTCAATTCAGTTCGCTTTGGCCTTAATCGCCTGTTTAATGTTCCATGAGTACGGTCATATTAGAGCGATGAAATACTTCGGCATGAAGACCAAAGGCATTTATTTGATACCATTCCTTGGTGGTTTAGCGTTATCCGATGAAAAGATTAATACGCGCTGGCAAGATGTGGTTATCTCAATAATGGGGCCATTGTTCGGCCTGATATTGTCGTTAGTATTTATGGTGCTGTATTGGGCTACTGGAGAAATGTTCTTTGCCGGCCTTGCGGTATTTAATGCTCTATTAAACCTGTTCAACCTATTGCCGATTTTGCCTCTCGATGGCGGACATGTTCTTAAAAGTATCAGCTTCTCGATGAACAGTGTGCTTGGTATTGTGTTGTGTGTCGCGGCTGCCGTTGCTGGCGTGGTATTGAGTTATCAGTTGAATTTAACCCTGTTTGGTTTCTTATTGATCATGGGCAGTGTTGAAATACTATTCGAATGGAAAGGGCGTCATCACAGTCATTTGTTGCCGTTAGACAAATACGGTCAAGTCGTGTCGTTCGTTTGGTATGTGGGTTTAGTGAGCAGTTTGATCGGTGTTATCTGGTATTTTGCATCTACTGGTGATCAGCTATTAAGCCTACCATTACAAATTCTCGGTACTTAACCTGTGAGTTGCTGTTGTTGGATTTATTCAGCTGCCTAGTGCACTTGAACTGTCAGTTAGCAAGAAACTAAAAATGCCCTAACCAATATGGATAGGGCATTTTTGTATTTACACCAGCTAGGCGATTCTTACTTAGATTACGCTTTGCAATTGGGTCTTGGTGACCCTGATTGAGGAAGCGTTTTTATCGTTGCTTGTAGATCTTTAATACGCGTACTGTGGGAAGGGTGCGTAGAAAGCAATTCTGGCGGTTGATTACCGCCTGATGCTTTGGCCATGTTTTGCCATAAGTTGACACTTTGGTTTGGATCGAACCCTGCTTGAGCCATATACTCTAAACCAACAACATCGGCTTCAGACTCTTGAGTTCGCCCATACGGCAGAATAACACCATATTGAACGCCTAATCCTAACGCGGCCATCGTCATACCTTGATACTGTTTGTACTCAGATGCGCCTAACGCGACGTTAGTAATAGATAAGCCAGTATTAGCGATTTGAGACTGAGACAGGCGCTCATTACTGTGGTCTGCAAGAACGTGTGCCACTTCGTGACCGATAACCGTCGCGAGTTGGTCTTGATTGACTGCGACCTTGAGTAAGCCCGTGTATACACCGATTTTGCCGCCAGGCAGGGCGAATGCATTCACTTGGTCACTATCAAACACAACAACTTCCCATTCACTAAAACCTTGTTTAGGAATATATTGAGTGATGCTGTTCGCTACGCATTGTACATAGGCGTTAGTTTTGGCATCTTTGCTGATGGGTTGTTCTTTTTTCATTTGTTCAAAAGATTGTGCTCCAAGCTGAGACATGTCTTTATCTGAAAAAAGCAGCAATTGGTTTCTGCCTGTCGGAGAAGCGCTACAAGCGGTTAGGCCTGCAAGTGTGAGAAGCGAGGCAAACTTCATCCATGACGTCATACAATATCCTCTGTGTATTCGGTTTTTATGCATGTTAACATCAACTTGCGTAATAACTAAGGGCTGTAAGATAACTAACAGCCAGTAATATAGAAAAAAGCTATGCACGCGATAACAAGATCAATAATTAAGGAACCCACATGAGTATTTGGAAAAAGCCCGTTGACCTAGATACCTTCAACGCGACCTCAAAAAATACCTTAATTGAACACCTCAACATTGTTTACACTGAAGTAAATGACAACTCTTTGGTAGCAACCATGCCGGTTTGTCACTTTACGCACCAACCACTGGGTATGCTTCATGGCGGCGCATCGGTTGTGCTAGCAGAAACGCTTGGCTCATTGGCTGCAAACTTCTGCGTACCAGAAGGCTATTATTGCGTTGGGCTCGATATCAATGCGAACCACGTAAGGTCAATGCGCGAAGGGCACGTTATCGGTACTGCTGAGCCTATTCACTTGGGCGTCTCTACTCAAGTATGGCAGATCAATATCACTGATGAGCGTCAACGCTTAGTTTGTACCAGCCGCTTAACCATTGCCGTGAAGAAACATAAGCGATAACAGATTAGGCAGTCGTACGCTGGCTTTGTCTTTAGAAGAAGTAATCAGTATTTAGAACAAGCAATCAGTATTTAAAGAAGTAACCCGAGAAGCCCATGGTCATAACGTTTAAAAGTGGAAAAGTCATCGCAACCGCACATGAATTGGTTGTTCGTTTAGATGGTGAGCATAGAGTCACGCTGCAAGCCCAAGTTGATGCAATTCAATTGATCGGAAAAGGGGCAAATGTCATTTCAGCTAACGGTTCTGAGTGTAAATGGTCGATAAAATTAGACGATGAACAGCAGCTTCGTGAAATAGCTAATGAAATTGGCTGCGATGTAATGTAATCCTTTACGGTAAAAGCACTTAACCCTTAAGATTGAATAACATCTTAGGATGTCGTACTCAATAATTCACAATAAAATCGTGTCAGTAATATTGATTTTACGCCATAAAATAGGGAAACTGAATTCAATGTCCTTTGAATAAGTTTTCCTCTTTATGAGCAGCCCAAGACTTCGCGTTCAATTTGAAACCCTGTTTGAATACTTCGATGGTAAAGATTCTGATGTTCAGCTCGACGACATCACGGATGTGCTCTGTTGTACCCGTCGTAATGCTCGAATGGTACTCAACAAGCTTGAAGAAGAAGGGTGGGTAGAATGGTTACCAGCAGCTGGTCGAGGGAAGTTATCTCAACTTATCTTTAAACAGAATCGTTGTGATGTCAGTGAAAACTTAGCAAGACGCTATTTACAAGAAGGCAAAATTGGACAGGCACTGTCAGTGCTTGACCACAATGCTGCCAAACTCACCCAAGTTATTCAAAACTACTTGGGTGTACAGTATCAAGAAGGCGAACAAGTTATTCGTTTGCCTTATTACCGACCGCTTTCAATGCTTAACCCAACCAAATCGATGCGTCGTTCAGAGCAACATATCGCTTGTCAGGTATTCAGTGGGTTGACTCGTCTAGATGAGAATGACCAACTTCAACCCGATCTTGCTCATTCATGGCAAAAAATCAGCGATCATCAATGGCGGTTCTTTTTGAGGCCCGGTGTTCGTTTCCATAACGGGGAACCTCTGTTAACCAATCATGTTGTGGATACACTGCTAGCGCTCGAACCTCTCAACATGTTTTCGCATATCAAAGATGTCTCTTCACCTGCAAATTGTGTAGTAGATGTTTTTCTCACACGTCCAGATAAGTATTTTCCGCTCGCACTAACGGAATCGGTCGCTAAAGTTACTTTACCGATCACTTTACGTGGTGAAGACTACGATATTCGACCGATTGGAACGGGGCCTTATCGCATTGAAAAGAACGACGAGAAACAACTCGTGTTAACCGCTTTCAACGGGTACTTTGGTTTCAGACCGTTAATTGATCGCGTTGAAGTTTGGGTGGTGGATGAGGCTTATTCTTCAATGGTTTACCCAAGCCTATCTAAACCTGTAATGGCCGACCGTGGCGATAGCGATGAAGTAGAACTCGATCCTGGTTGCACGTATTTACTGCTCAATAGAAAGAAAGGCATTGCACAAGATCCTGCATGGGCACAGTTTTTATCGAATGCGTTGAATGCGGCGGATCTATTTGTTCATATTCCAAAAGAAACCGTTATCGATTTGGGCGTGCTGCACGCTTATGGGATAAAACCCGGTTGGTATGACATAAAATTGAAGGTGCCAGTTTGTCCACCAGCAAATATCAAACCAACCATAAGATTGGCGTATCAATGCCAACACCCAATGTTTCCAACGCTTGCCAAGGCGATTGTCACGGTGCTGAAGCAATACAACGTTGATGTTGATCTTTACGGTTACGAAACCGATCCACCACACGCTGATGATGTCGATATTTGGATTAACCCAATGGGTATCGCTAATAACAGAGACGACGCTTTAGCCGGTTGGCTAATGGACTACAGTTTTCTTGATGAATCTAGCCCGGCAGAAGACTTCGACCAATGGTGTCACATGATTGACCGTTGGCGTTCCGGTGAATTCGAGCAATTCCCAGCAAGACAACTCGGTAAACAACTGGTTCAAAGCAATCAATTGATTCCAATGTTCCATTGCTGGTTAGGCGTTAATAAAGATCAATGTGGTACGTTGCAAAACGCGAAATGTAATGCATTAGGTTGGTTCGACTTTAGCCAAGTTTGGGTGAAGCCTGACGTTGATTGAAAACCAAGAACACTTATTAGGACCAAACAACTCAATTAGGACAAAACGATGCAAACTGTGATGGTTACATTTATTACGCTGGTGGCATTTGCTGCTAATTCAGTTTTGTGTCGCTGGGCCTTAATGGATCAAACGATTGATCCATTGAGCTTTTCGATCGTGCGCATCTTATCTGGTGCGCTTACACTTTTGATTTTAGTAACGTTATCTTCCCAATCTCAGTCTAAACGTGAGTTAACAAACAACACATCGCTATACACAAAGCTCAAATCACAGTTTCAATTAACATCAATATTGTCACTGCTCGTGTATATGTTTGGTTTTTCGTTTGCTTACTTAGAGCTTGGCGCAGGTCTTGGTGCTCTGGTGTTGTTTGTCGCGGTGCAATTTACGATGATTGCCGCGCACTTGTTTTCTGGCAACAGAATGTCGCTGATCGAGTGGGGCGGGTGTTTGTTATCGGTGGCAGGGCTCGTTTACTTGTTAATGCCAACGGAATCGACACAGGCACCCGATTTAGTTTCTATCATCTTGATGTCTTTGGCCGGAATTGGGTGGGGCATTTACACATTGGCAGGAAAGAAATCGTCAAACGCACTGCAATCGACCACCGCTAACTTTGGATTCAGCTCGCTAGTTATCATTGTGGCATTGAGCTTATTAGTTTCGATACCTAATGCGTTAACGCAAGTGTCTATCACTGAGCAAGGTTTGATTTACGCGGTTATATCGGGCTCTGTGGCTTCTGGAGTGGGTTATAGTTTGTGGTATTACGTAGTGAAAAAACTGAATACGGTGGTTGCGTCTATTGCACAGCTTTCTGTTCCAGTTATCGCAACACTTGGTGGTGTATTATTGTTATCTGAACCTGTCACTATGCAATTTATAGTCTCATCAACCGTTATACTTCTTGGGATAAGCTTGGTTCTTGTCGCCCCTAAACTTAAGAAATAAAGAGTTCAATCATTAACTTCTATGGCTAAACCAAACAAGAAACAACCGACCAAGACGGTTCAGATTTTCTGTGCCAAATGTAAAACGCAGCTTTTTAAGTATCGGAAAGGTGGCAAAGGTGCACTCGTGAAATGTTTTAAGGAGCGTATCGTTGAAGATTTCACGACAGAGCCATGTGTATGCCCTGAATGCGGGATTGAATTTGCGCGAGACACTTTGGTTCGAGGTACGCCAGCCTACAAGTTTGTTGGTGGCAAGGTAACGATGAAATAACCCGTCACGATGAAACTAAAAATGCCACAGCACGGTTTGTGTGTGGCATTTGAATGTTGCTTTTGATACTACGTGTAAAGAATTGAGCTCAGTAAGCTTTGACACGCCCTTGAAGCTTTAGAAGTAATAGCGAGACAATTGCGCCCGTGGTGTCACACAGCATATCTTTCTGCGCATCCCAAATATCGCCTTGTGAACCAAGGAACGCGATACCTTCATCACCACCTGCAATCTCCGCGTACCACCACTCGATAATTTCATAACCTGCAGCAACACTCATGATCGCAAATAGCGCAAAGAAACATGCCAGCACCGGTTGAGCCAGTTTTTTACGAATCAAGTACTCAGCGAGTGGGTAAGCATAAAGGCCAATAGAGAAATGCGCGACACGGTCAAAGTTATTCCGTTCAGACCCTATCATGTTGTTGAACCAATCAAATGGCACTTCTGCGAAGGTATATTTCGCGCCTATCGTATGCAAAATCAGCCAGATAAACATCAAAACGTAAGCTGTCTTAGTGAAGGTGAGCTTGGTTGATAACCACCAAATACCCACCAATATCGCAAGCGCTGGGACAATTTCGGCAATCCATACCGCTCTTGAAGAGGGAGCAAACGCTGAAAATAAAAACACAATCAGATACAGCGTCGTCAATGACAGTAATGGTCGATTTTGAGCAAGTGGCGTGATTGTCATATCAAGATCTCTCGTCGAAGTTTTTATTAGTGTTACACAATAATGAACAGTGTTCAATTGAGCTTTAATCACCAGATTTGTTGAAAAGTAGCGTTATCGCCCAGTATCTAGACAAACGGTTGCTAGAGTTTCACAAAAGTTTGATTTACAACAAAGCGATCCTTAAAATCGCTCTATTACTACATAACAAGAAAGAAAGTCATGAAACTGGAAACTGTCGATTACCTTGCTGACGACGCAGCAGAACAATTTGTTCGCTCTCTACGTGAAACTGGTTTTGGTGTTCTTAAGAACCACCCAATCCCGAAAGAGCTTGTTGAGTCAATTTACGAAAACTGGTACCAATTCTTCATCTCTGAAGAAAAAGAGAACTTCCACTTTAATGTTGAAACACAAGATGGATATTTTCCACCTTCAGTGTCTGAAGTTGCTAAGGGCCACACTGTAAAAGACATCAAAGAGTACTTTCACGTATACCCTTGGGGCCAAATCCCTGAGCAGCTGAAAGAACAGATTCTAGATTACTACCAACGTGCGAATGCTTTTGCTCAAGAGCTACTAGGTTGGGTTGAAGCTCATGCTCCTAAAGAAGTACAAGAGAAATTCTCTATTGCGTTATCAGAAATGATCAACGGCAGTGAACAGACTCTGCTTCGTGTTCTTCACTACCCACCAATGCAAGGTGATGAAGAGCCAGGTGCAATCCGCGCTGCGGCACACGAAGACATCAACTTACTGACAGTTCTTCCTGCTGCAAACGAACCGGGCCTTCAAGTTAAAGCTCAAAATGACGAGTGGTTAGATGTTCCATGTGATTTCGGTAACATGATCATCAACATCGGTGACATGCTTCAAGAAGCATCAGGTGGTTACTTCCCATCGACAACTCACCGTGTAATCAACCCATCAGGTGAACGCCAAGAGAAATCTCGTATCTCTTTGCCTCTATTCCTTCACCCGAAACCAGAAGTAGTACTATCTGAAAAGTACACAGCAAACGAATACCTAATGGAACGTCTAAGAGAGCTTGGCGTTATCTAATAAGTTAAATGCTTCGTCCCTAAAATTGGGATAGATGTGAAAGGTCAGCTAAATCGCTGACCTTTTTTATTTATTTCTCATCACCAATAACATCAAGATATAGATTAGATACGTGAGCACATTTTCAATTATATGTGTTTTTAGAACCCAAATTATGTGGTGCCCGTAATGTTAATGGATCAGCGATGGACCCCATGTCGTTGTTCGGCATACAACTTTCAAGGCGCCTTTATTATCGACTTAGTTGGGAAATAAACTGAATAGATAATGTAAATAAGCTGCCTTGGGTAAGGGTTAGCTAAGTTATAGCGATACTATAATTCTGCCTTAATCCAAACCATACGGTGATCTGAAGAAACATCTTTTCCGTTACCGTAGCTACCTACACGCTCGTCATTCATTAATAGACGGCCGTCTTCGAACGTTGCTGGCCAGTAAACACCAGAGTCTGAAATTGTTAGGTTTTCTGATGGTACAACATGATCAAGGCGTAGTCCGCTCGTGCTTGTTACTTGACCTGGGTATGGAGTATCCCAGTTCGCTTCTTTACATTCGCCAAGAGCTAGACACTCGGGGCCACCAAGGCTGGCAGGTGCTAATGGACCGAACGTCGCTAAACGGTTAACTTTGTCGTGGTCCATGAGTGCATTGATTGCTCTCAAGTCACCATCACCTTTAAGAGGGTCAGCGTTAAGGTCGCCCATAACAACGAATTTAGCGTCTGTGTTTAATCCGCCAGTCACGCCTTTATCGTCGTACATGTAGCTTTGACCTTCGATGTAATCGACCCAGAAATTGACTTCATCAGCATTTTGAACTTTGTTCTTACCCGTGTCGAAAATAGGTGGCGTTGGGTGAGACATAAGTAGGTGAATCGTATCTGATGTACCGTCTTCTTGAGGAATTAGGATTGGTGCGTCAACGTGGTTTTTAGAAGAAAGGCGAACTTCTGCCCACTCTTCAGCGGTATACCAGTCGTCACCACACTCCATGCCATCTGGGATAGGGTTCCAAGAATCGTTACAGTTGGTGATAGTTGGCATGGTAGCCGAAGGCATATCGCTCCACTTGAACTTTTGGAAAGTACGAATGTTGTCGTGATCAATTTCGTACATAGACATTAGAGCGAACGCATATTGTCCGTGGTAGTTACCAAAACCCCATGCATCGCCAGGTAGAGCTCCGGCAACACCATCATTATCCAGATCGAAGCCAAATTCATTTAGTAGGCCAGTGTTGGTTGCGAAGTTTGCGAAATACTGGAATACGATTGGCTCTAACTGAGTGCCGTCTTGATCAAAGCTGTTTGAATTTTGAGATACAGATAGGTAGTTCAAGCGGAACCCGATAAGAGCATCGTTATTTTCAGCGGTACCATCGTTGTTAAACTCCGCCATCATGATTACTTCTGGGCGTTCAGTCTGGATGATTGCAGCTACGTTACGAATCTGGATTACTTTCAGCGCAGTCGCTTTGTCTTCGTCCGATAGAGTGTCATTCTTCCACCCCTCAACCAGTGCATCTTGTTCTGGCTTAGTCAGTTTCATTTCAGCAACAAGATCTTCGTAGGTATAACGGTCAAAAGACAGATTAAATACGGCAATTTTAGCTTCTGTAGAAGAAGGAACCGTTGGTTCTTGAGGGTAGTAGTTGTTTGTTGTCTCGTCACCGCAGCCGAATAAAAGGGAAGTAGAGATTGCTAGCGCTAGTGATGTTTTTAACATTTTCATAAAATAACTCGCTTGTGTATTCCGTGGAACAGGAGGCGCGCATTTTATGTTACAAAACAAAACCCTGTAAGTGACTTTGTTCACAAGTGGAAATGTAATAAAGCATTCTCTTGCACTTTAGGTGTGATATTTGACATTGCTCCATTTTAAATTGGAGTTTTTATTCAACAGAAATCATAGCTTTTTGCCTGTGAAAAAAAGCCTAAGTAATTATTACTTAGGCTATTGATTAAAAACAACTTAATGTTAAATGACTGTTAAGCATATTGTTCCACTGTCATTGCCCAATTTTTCTTCTGTTGTTCGAAATTCATTTTGATTTGCTGATAACGAACTTTAAGAACAGAGTGTTCGTACTTCTTCACAACGTCTTCGCGCTTGCTTTCAAGTAGCTGCTTTTTAACTTCGTAATACTCATTCATGTTTGATACTAGAGCATCAAACTCTTGTTGAAGCTTCTCCGCGATTTGTTGTTTGTCGGCACGGTGCATGATTTTTTGCTGGGTGCGTTTAAGTAACATTGACGCTTCAGCTTTCTCAATACGAGCTTGAGGGGTTTTCTTAAGCTTACTTGCCAGTCCCATCCACGAAGCACTCTTGATCAGCCACTTTGTTGGATCGTATTGCCACCAGTAGATACCGTTACGGTAGTCGTTCTCAAAGATGTGGTGGAAGTTATGGTAGCCTTCGCCAAAAGTTAAAACCGCTAACACACCGTTATCACGGGCCGTGTTTTTATCCGTAAAAGGTTGGCTACCCCAGATGTGAGCAAGAGAGTTAATAAAGAATGTTGTGTGGTGGTTAAGTACCAAACGAACAGCGCCTACGATTAACAACATGCCAAGTATGTCACCGTAAATAATACCTAACGCGATAGGAACACCGAAGTTCATCAGCAATGCCAACAGAACATAGTGCTTGTGCTGCCACATAACGATCTTGTCTTTTTTAAGGTCACGGCAGTTTTCGTAGTTTTCGTACATTGAAGTGCTGTAATTACGGATCATCCAGCCAATGTGTGAGTACCAAAATCCACGTTTTGCAGAGTATGGGTCTTTGTCGTTGTTATCGACATGCTTGTGGTGAACACGGTGATCAGAAGACCAGTGTAGCGCGCTGTTCTGCAGGGCAAATGCACCACCTAATGCAAACAGGAATCTTAGGCTTGAATGCGCTTCAAACGCTTTATGTGACCATAAGCGGTGATAACCCGTCGTGATTGAAAGGTTACAGAACGTAAAGCAGATTGCTAGCCATATCCAGTGCTCCATGCCATAGCCAAAAAAGTAGCCATAAACGGGAGCCGCAACAACAGCAAGCAGCATACTAAAAGAGAACACAAAAATATTGAGCCAGATTAATGGCGGCTTTTTTGTAGATTGTTTGTCGGCACTATTCATTAGCAAATTTCCATTGGGCTTACATCTGTGCGCTAGAATATCAGCGTACACGTGTAAGTCAATATTGAAAGTGTAAACGTGTATTAGTATGTTTTGCTTAAATATTGTATAAAGGTAGTGTGAAATGTAGTAGCAAGTCATAAATGGAAGTACTAAGGGCTAATAAATGGAAATTAAGGTAGCTGAATATAAAGATTATGAGCGGATTGCCCAATTACACGCGGATAGCTGGAAGCTATATTACCGTGGCATTCTTGCTGATGATTACTTAGAAAATGATGTTTTGGAGGACAGATCTGTTATTTGGCAGACTCGTTTGATTAATCCTCCTTTCAACCAACATGTTTTATTGCTTGAAGAAGGTGGTTTACTGGTTGGTTTCGTCTGCGCGTTTGGTAATCACAACTTTGAACGTGGCACGTTCATTGATGCGCTACACGTAGACAATAATTATCGTGGTCGAGGTGTAGGCAAGCGTCTGTTGTCTGAATTGTCGAAGTGGTTGCAGCAATACTATTCGGACTCAGGGCTTTACCTAGAGGTGATGTCTGAGAACCACCAAGCGATTGCTTTTTATCAGGCGATTGGTGGCAAAGAAGAACTAGAGCAAGTTTGGAACGCACCATGTGGCAGCCAAGTGAATGAAAAAGTGATTTCTTGGAGCTCTCCCGTTGAACTTGAACAGAAAACAGCTAGCGTTGTGTATTCTTAGTCGATTCTTGTTGAATACTGTTTTTTTGCTGAGTAGCAGGTTCTTAACGAAGCTATTTTAAAGCAGAAGAACAAAGACAAAAGCCCCGAGTATTAAGTTGCTCGGGGCTTTTTTGATTGAATTAGTGGTCGTTTTAATGATTCGCAAAGATGCGTGAAATATTGGGCGATTAATCACACCATGTGATCTTATTCCTACCGCCTTTTTTCGAAATGTAGAGTGCTTGGTCAGCGTCGTCGATAAGCTGCTCGACAGAACCAAGGGCTTGAGGGGCATGTTTCACACCGATTGAAATTGTTACTTCTAATCTAAGGCGAGTAGGGGATTCTAAAAGGGCATTAACCAGCGATTCAATTGAAGCCTCGGTTTCTCCTTGGACCAGCACCAAAAACTCTTCACCGCCGTATCGAAAGCAGTTACTGCTAGTCGGTAGTCGTTTTTGAATCTCATCGGCCAGTTCTTTAATAACCATGTCACCCATTTGATGGCCGTAGGTGTCGTTAATCGATTTGAAATGATCAATATCTATCATGATCGATGTAATGGATCGCTGACGGTCTATGCTCGGTTCTATCACCTGATGAAGATAAAGGCGGTTGTAGCAGCCCGTTAGTGCGTCTTGATAGGAAAGGGCCTCGAACATATTGGATTGCTTGCGAAGCTGAATCGCTTGTTTGCGGAGTTGCTCGGATTGAGCGAAACGTTTGTGTACTTCCAGGTCACGTCTAATACAGGCCGCTGAGATTAGGATGTAAGCCGAAATATAAACGGAAATTGTTTCTATTTCATGCTCTGGCTCCGCTTCATAAAGCAGTGGCGCAAGGCCGATGAGATAAGCCAAAAAGATAAACGACAGCGTAGATATACTGTATCTGGCTGACAATCTTGAAAACGTACCAATGTAGATCATCACTAAAATGATGCCACCTTGGTAATCGAAGTTGTTCAGCTCGATGGCTAGTCGACCGACATAGACCAAGAAAAGTGAGCTAATTACAAGGAAGGCACTTTCTACGAGTTCCAAAACGTTGGGTTTGTTTGTAATACAGTATCTGGCGGCGGCCATCATCAATAAAAAAAGTATGACTCGGAAAATGATAGGCGTAATGCACTCGCTACCAAAGTGGATGTAGTCGGTGACGATAAAAGCACAGAATATTGAGATAGGGATGTAGATGAAATTTATGTACGGCAAATAAATTTCATTATCGAAATAGGTTTTAAATCTTTGATTCTTGAACCCAGAATAAGAGCGCATTGAGAAATTAGCCGAGATTGATACACAATAATTTGCGTAGTATGTCACAGTCTTTGGGATTGTAAACGACCATTTCTATAGATTTGTCAGTATGTTAGCTAGATCAACAAACGGTAGCGGGCAATATTCACGCTCTATTATCGATAGAGCGTGAATATCTAGAGGCTGGTGTAAGAGTGGTAAACAGAAATTAAAGCAGATTATAAAAACTAATCGCGATTAACGCTTGTTCTTCAAATAACGCTTACGACGCTCTTCTTTTTTCTTGATCTGTTGTTCGGCTTTCAGCGCAGCCGCTTCTTCAACTTCGATCAGCTCTTGTGTGATCATTTCTGGCAACTCAAGCGTTACCTTACCTAAAGTGCCGTTACGCAATTCGTGAAGCAGGATTTCTGAACATTTGTGAATGTCGATATGTCCACCGGCACGAAGTGCTCCACGCTTACGACCAATCGCTTCCATCAATTCGATGTCAGACTCTGGCAGTTCTTCAATTTGGTAACGTTCTTGCAAAAGGTTAGGGTACTGCTTTGCTAGGTATTCCACTGTGTAGAATGCCACTTCATCGTATTCCATTGCTGTATCTTTTACAGCACCTGTTGCAGCCAAGCGGAAGCCACTGTGTGGGTTTTCTACTTTAGGCCAAAGGATTCCAGGTGTATCAGAAAGGATCACGCCATTCTGCAGGTTGATACGTTGTTGACGACGAGTTACCGCAGGTTGGTTACCAGTAACTGCAATCGTACGTCCAGCCAAGCAGTTGATGATAGTCGATTTACCCACGTTCGGGATGCCCATGATCATTGTACGAATGTTTTTGCCCATCTGTTCACGGTGCGGCGCCAGTTTACGTACCAGCTCCATAACGTGGTTAACTTCTTCTTTTACGCTAGTCGTAATCGCAATCGCTTTAACGCCTTGCTCTTTCTCGAAGTGTTCAATCCAACGTTGAGTCAGTTCTGGATCTGCAAGGTCACGCTTGTTCAACACTTTTACACAAGGCTTATCGCCGCGCAGTGAGGAGATCATTGGGTTTTCACTACTGAACGGAATACGAGCGTCTAGTACTTCGATGATCACATCAACTTGTGGGATAACTTCTTCGATTTCTTTGCGGGCTTTATGCATGTGACCCGGAAACCATTGGATTTTGCTTGCAACCATATGTATTTGTTACCTTTTGTTTTTATGGTTAGGCTGGCGGGGTATCAGGTGGGGTACCAAGAGGTGGAATTCGATTTTGGGGTACCAAAGGTACAATCCAAGTCACCTATAGCCGCATCAGCAATTAATGTGACGATATTAACATTTTCTATTGATTTGGGGTAATTTAACAAACGGAGAGGTTGCCTAAACGGTTAAAAATTTGTCTTCTGAGTAGATTGATCTTTTGCGCTTATCAAGTGTTAGCCAGTACCATCTCGAGTGAGCAAAGTTTTACTCTTGATATTATCGAAGCTGCACTTTCTCATGTGGATAGAGATAAGGTAAGAAGCGCATACAATCGCACAGATTACCTTGAACGTCGTAAAGTTCTCATGGCGTGGTGGAGTGACCACATTGAAGAAGCTGCAAAGGGGAGCTTGTCGATGAGTGGTAAAAAGAGTCTTAAGGTTGTGGGTTAGTTGCATGGGAATGCAAAAGCAACGTATAACTCACACATTTTAACTGCACTAGCTCATACTTGTTCTGGCAACTTTGCTGATAAGTCACGATGAAATCGTACACACGTTCCGCTGGCATCGTGACTCAAAATTGGACAAAAGCTTCTTAGAGCACTTAACCTAATGTAGTCGTGTCTGATGAGAAAAAGTAACTTGAAACCTTAAACGTTTGTTAATTTAAACTACCACCGTGTCGTAGTAGTAACCTTCTTGCAGCTTCAACAGTAGAGTGCTTGGTTGTAGTGCTGATGTGATCTTTTTATTGTTTTTCTCAGGATTAGATAGCTTTTCTAAGTAGAAAATACAAACCATCAATGCTGAAATTGCAAACAGTACATTTTTTAAGGATGCTTCAGGGTAGTTTTGCAATCGATCATGTTTGACGTTGTTGTATGCTCTCCACCATTTAGGGCGATTGTTTTCATCCCAACCAGCAAACGGTTGAAATGACAAACCGAATCGCGTTATAAAAACCTCCTCATTTAGCATTTCTTTGGCTGAAGCATTGCTGTTAATGACCTTGAAGTAATCGATGATGTTTTTTCTAGAAGCCTTTGCGTCTGCGGTTCGACAAAGTTGCTTTAAAACCACATCCACTTCCGAGCCAATGGATAGCAGTAACTTTGATAGTTCAGTGGAGAAAGCGTCAAAATTTCTCTCATCAAACTCGATGTATTTGGAAACATCAGCTAGATCGCTTTCCAAAACAATAAACAGGTTCCAGTGCATAATGCTTCCTTTAAATTTATCGCCTCAATAAACGGCTCTAGGTTTGGCGACGCTTTTGCTCTTTTTGTATTTTGCAAAAACGACGACAAGTCGTTATACATCCTATTTAATTGACTTCTTATGTGTTTCTGTCCATTGATTTATAGTGGACTCGAGTCGCTCGATTAAGTCATCGTAAGGGCTTTGTTGCGTAATTAGATTTAAAAATAGAGCTACCCCGTTTCGGGCGTTTCTTAGTCGATACGACAAGTTTCAGGCATACCTAACCCAGTAAGCTTGTTCAACGCTTTTATCATCGCGTAAGTTTCACCCACCTGTGCATTGTAATTTCTTAAGCTCAGTTGCCCTCCTAATAACTGTTTAACACGATACATCGCTGTTTCTGAGAGTGAACGTTTGTGGTATCCATACCGCTCTTTCCAATACTTATTTGAGCCATATAACTTCTGGCAAGCCACGGCGAGATTTCTCGGGTGACCACGCTCCCAGAAGGCTGCCCCTTCTCGTGGGGGAACAAGCCCAATGGCTCCCTTAATCTTAATAGCAGCGTGACACAATCTCGTGTCGTAAGCGCCATCACCAGACACCTCAAGGATACTTCGGCGTGTTTGTTTCAGTAAGTTCGGGAGTACTTCTCCATCTGTAACCGTTGATAAACTTAGCTCGGCGGCAATGATCTCATGAGTGCTTGTATCGACTGCAATATGCAGCTTTCGCCAGACTCTACGCTTGCCATCCGTCCCGTGTTTTTTGACTTTCCATTCACCTTCGCCATAAACCTTAAGGCCAGTTGCATCAATGGCTAGGTGCTGTATTGCTCCTCTAGTTTTAGTCTTAAATGAGATCTCAACTTGCTTTGCTCTACGACTGATGCAGGTGTAATGGGGGCACCTGAATCAAAATCCCACAACCACTCAATAAATACCAAAACCTTATAAATTACAACAACCTAAATGAATTCCACATCCCAGGCCATCCCAATAAATTCTGCTCCAATTCAACATTTTGGTACCCCACCTGGTACCCCACCAGATTAAATTACTATACAATGGTCTCCACAATCACTCCATGTAATCATTGTTATGGCCAAACGAATTACAGATACATTAATCAAAGCTCTCGTTATCAAAGACAAGGAATATACCTACACTGTTGAAGAGGGCCTACAACTTCGTATTCGACCTAAACGCTCCAGAGCAGGAACAGGAACGAAAGCCTGGCAGTTTAAATATCGTCACCCTGTAACGCGTAAAGTAACCAAAATTTCGATGGGGACCTATCCCTCTTTACGACTGGCAGCCGCCAAATTAGAAGCAGCAGAATATAGGAAGCAAATTGCGGAAGGTGTAGACCCTAAACGCCTTAAAGAAGATAAGAGAATTGAAGAGTTGCGTAAGCACAGTGATAACTTTCTTGCTGTTGCAACGATGTGGTTTGAAAGAAAGAGTAAATCGGTTAGTCCATTTCATGCAGAACGAACCTGGAGAACATTGGAAAAATACGTATTCGACCATTTAGGCGCACTTCCTATAAGTAAGATCAGTCGACGTGATGCTATTGAAACACTAAGGCCATTGGAAGCCGATGGTAAACTATCAACCATTAAAAGAATTTGCCAAAGCCTAAATCAAATAATGGAATACGCTGTAGCGAGCGATGTCATATCAGCTAATCCTCTAACAAAAATGATCAACTCATTTGAGAAACACCAAGTTGAAAACATGCCTACTATACGTCCCGAATTATTAGACGAATTATTGTCTCGTTTAGAACAGAATGAGAACATTCAAGATAAAACCAAACTACTTCTATTATGGCAATTACATACCATCGCCCGTCCAAAAGAAGCTGCTAGAACACGCTGGAAAGACATCGATTTAATAAAACAATGCTGGACCATACCTGCTGAGGAAATGAAACGTAGACGTGAACACAGAGTCCCTCTCACCAAACAAGCTATTAGTATTCTTGAAAAAATCAGGATTCAAAGTGGAGGTAAAGAATTCGTCTTCCCCGGAGAACGAAACCCAAAAAGCCACCTAAGTATCTTTACTGCTAACGCAGCATTAAAACGTAGTTTGGGCTTTAAAAATGAACTTGTAGCACATGGATTAAGAGCCATTGCCTCTACTGCTTTACATGAAAAAGGATTCGATACGCTTCACATTGAAGCTTGCCTGTCGCATATGGACAAAAATTCGACAAGAGCAAGCTATAACCGCTCTGATTTTTTCGAACAAAGGAAAGAAATCATGCGCTGGTGGAGTGAGTTTATAATGAAAGCGAATAGCAGCCACTAAACAACACGAGTGAGGAAGCCGGACATTCAATAATATACAGCTTGTCATTAACTAATAAACATTAAAAAGAGCAACTAACATGGATGTGAATCAATTCTCTAAATTAGTTGCTGAGGTTAACATAGGCAAACAACTGCCCAATGCGATTTACCTTCATAAAGATGCATTCAGTGCGCTACCTAATGCATTGATACAGTTCATTCCTGCCGTAGCAAAAGCCGTTAACTTAGATGTAGAAGACTGGAACCTCGTTAAGCTGTTTAAAAAAGAGTTCCGTTTATCTCTTCTCCACTACCCTAATTTTTATACTGATTCCTATCCCGCATTAGAACAAAGCCTCAATGTCGACCTCTCTAAACTAAGCCACAAAATTACAGGTTATCGCGAATCTGAAAACCCACCGATCTTACATAGAAAAGAAACCATGGTTTTGCCAACGAGTGAATATTACGAACATTTCGTTTCACTCACACAAGAAGGCGAGAATGCAGGCCTGTACGAAAACAGCCGTTTGATTGGTTTTAAACGTTCTTGGGAAAACCTAATAGCACGCAATGGTTACGAGCTTGTCGATGGTCGACTATTCCGATGCTCCTCTGTAACAACGCAAGAAGAAACTGGGATTGATAGGTACAGAACGGCCATCGTTCGTCATGAACTCTCCGCACCAATGAAGACTCTCGTTAAACATGGTTACTTAAAAGGCGAACACTCAATTTTCGATTATGGCTGTGGCCGCGGAGACGATTTAAGAGAGCTCGAAGCACATGGCCTCGACGCTCTGGGTTGGGATCCGAACTTTCAACCCGACAACGACAAATCCAGTTCTGATATCGTAAACATAGGGTTTGTTCTTAACGTAATAGAAGACCAAGATGACAGACTCGAAGCCCTACTAGACGCATGGGAGCTAGCAGACAAGTTTCTGGTGGTTTCTGTCATGCTGGCTAACGAAAACTACATTGCTCAGTTCAAACCTTATAAAGATGGGGTCATCACCTCTCGTAACACCTTCCAAAAATACTATACGCAATCAGAAATCAAAGCGTACATAGAGAGAAGCCTACAAGAAGACGCAATTACCGTCGCGCCTGGTATTTTTTATATCTTCAAAGACAAATTGGAAGAGCAACTGTACCTGCAAAGTAAATACAAACGCCACCACAAATGGCAGCAACTGACGTCACCAGAGCCTATTGAAGCCAAAGACAAAGCCAAACTGCTTATTACTCAACATCAAGGCTTGTTTAATAGCTTTTGGAATACCTGTTTAGAGCTAGGGCGTATTCCTGCCAATAATGAATTTGAACAATCTGACAAAATTCTTGAGTTAATAGGCTCACACAGAAAAACCTTCAACTTACTGCAAGAGATGTTTGATACCAAAGAATTTGAACAAGCAGAAAAGAGCCGAAAAGAAGATCTTCTCCTCTACTTTGCTATGGGACTGTTTGAGAAAAGAAAACCCTATACGCAGCAACCAGAGCCCCTAAAGCGCGACATCAAAGCCTTGTTTGATGATTACAAAACCGCAATCAACCTAGCTGCGGAATTACTGTTTGCGATTGCCGACACCGACTTAATTCATCAGCAATGCGAGAAAGCACACGGTCAACTACCAGCAAGCCTGCTAAACGAAGGGCACTCACTGATCCTACATCGAGACCTTATCGATGATTTACCACTACTGCTACGAGTATACGTAGGTTCAGGGTTGCAAATGTATGGCGAACTAGGTGACGAAATTGACCTCATAAAGATTCACATCACATCAGGAAAACTCACCCTAGCCGCTTATGATGCCTTTGAAAAGACTTGCTGCACACGCTCCTGAGCAGCATGCCGAGATTAGACAGCGGTTATATGAGCAGTTGAGCCTGCCATTTAACAAGCAGCTCTCGTTATACGCTAATGTGCTTGGTCCTATCAGCTCAGGTAAGTTAGCGGGATGCGACAACATCGACAAAGCGGTCGATCTTGCACTCGAAGTGTTGGAAGGCCGAAGTAAATAACAACGCGACAGTAACAGTAACAAGCGTTATTGAACCAAATGACCCTGCTCCCCCCGAGCAGGGTCTTTTTTTGACAAGGTAAATCACATCCAAAGCACTCAAATGCAAAAAGGCGCAGATAATCTGCGCCTTTGTTTTCATCCCACTTAAATCTTGGTTTCCCTATTATTAAGTGCTTTTCAAATCATTATCAATTAAGAAGTCTTGAACTGCGCCACCGCTTGGTCCATATCGTTCGCTTGCTCTGCTACCTTGTCCACTTCAACTAAGCAATGCTGCGCCGAAGCGTTATTGTCGTTCGATATAGTGTTCAGCTCAGTAATTGAGTCACTCACTTGCGCCATTACTGCGCCCTGCTCTTCAATCGCTGAAGCAATACGTTCTGAATTACCTTGGATGCTTTCCATGTCGCTCAAGATAAGTTGCAAGCTCGCATCCAGCTCTTCCGAATCTTTCAGCGTTAGTTGACCTTGTTGATTACACTCGCCAATCTCTGCCATCGACGCCTGCATCTGGCTTTGAATTGCACTCACCACTGAAGTTATCTCTGTGGTCGATTGATGCGTTCTGCTTGCTAGTGCGCGTACTTCATCGGCAACTACCGCAAAGCCACGACCTTGTTCACCCGCACGTGCTGCTTCAATTGCTGCGTTCAATGCCAATAGGTTAGTTTGTTCTGCAATGCCTTGGATGATGTTTACTGCATCGCCGATCTGGTCAACATGATGGTTCAGTGAACTGATCGAATCTTGGCTGCTTGAAAGACGTTCAGACAACTGGGTGATGTTGCTGATGGTTTCAACCACCACTTCACGGCCTTTATCGGCATTCACTTTCGCTTGATGTACACCTTCAGCGGCAACCGATGTGCTTTCAGAGATCTCGCCAATGGTGAGTACCATCTCTTGAACTGACGTTGTCATTGTAGATGTGTGATTTGCTTGAACTTCAAACTGTTTGATTACTGACTCTAGCTCATCATGCATGTTCGATGTGCTTTGTGTCAGTTGCAGTGACTTAGATTGAGAGGCAGCGATAAGCCCTTCCAGTTGATCCAACAGTTGGTTGAAGTATTGGCCTAGCGTTTTGAGTTCGTCTTTACCATCTAGGTGAGAGCGAATAGACACGTCGTTTGAGTTAACGATATTACGGATAACCGAAAGCAGTGACTCAATTTTGCCAATGATAGAACGGACGATTAACCAGCTGAACAGAATGATCGACACAAGTAGTGTGACGCAAAGGATGTTGTTGATCAGCGATAGTTTGTCCATCTCTTGCTGCGTTTGTTGGTCTAGCACCGCCGAGAACTCTTTAAACTGAGTCTCGATAACGTGCGAACCAGAACGCGCTTCGCCTAGCAGGCCTTCGTTACGCTTCAAACCGATCACGCGCTTTTGCTCAACCACTTGGCGAGCAGCGTCTATCAAAGCCGCTGAGCTACTCATATTTGAAGTTATAGAAAGAACACTCGGGTCAAACTCCCCCTTCTCAATTAAGTCATTGAACAGGTAAAGCTCGATTTTTTGTTCCGCACTGGCTGTCGCGCTGATGTTATCGAGCAAAACATGAAACTCGCCTAGCATACCTTTGTCACGTGATAGCCCATAGACTTCGCTCGCTTTAACTAAGTTAACAAAGCTGGTGTGGTAAGTTTCGATGTCTTCACGTAGGTGTGTGCTGTTGGCTAAACCTAAATCACTGAGCACTGTATCTAGCTCAGATTCAGACGCTAAGAATTTTTTGTAGTTTACGTCGAACTTGTCGAGGTCTTTCATATCGCTACGCAGTAAAAAATCTTTCTCGTTACGGCGAAGGTTGAGCAAACGCACTTCAAGCTCTTTGGTAATTTGTTTGGCTTCGCTCATTTGAGCGGTGGTGTCTGCAAATTGTGATGTGGTAAACAGCAGTGAAATCATGCCGAAGATGGAGAACATCCCCAACGAATAGAGCTTTTTCTTTATATTCATATACGTGCCTCGTCTTTACTAAATTAACTATGAATGTCTAAATAAATCGCATCAAAGAATGGATATCCAACTTGCGCGACCTGGTTATTGTTATATTTTTTGTATCAGTAATGTTAACCTCACACTATCGTCGACCCAGTCCTAAACTTACAGGTCCGTAAATTTGTTAAAATCAAATTGGTTACACTGTGTCACTTTTGATTAAATCACTACATGACCAAGGAGATAGACCTAGATCCTTTATTCTACGCAGTCCGAACATCGCAGGACTACATCTATACACGACCGAGCATCAACATATTCAAGCCAAAGTTCACTGCGTATACCCTGACTAAAAGTCGACCAATGCACACCGCGAATGGCCCCTTCTATCGATAATAAAAACTGTTCATTTATTTCGATATTATGTACTTGATTAATGGCAAGGCATGCTGACACCGAGCCTACCAACCTAAGCTTATCTACGTCATTAATACCGGCCTTTAACAACAATTTTTCTGTAGATAAACGTAAGTTTGGCAGGTCTTTAAAACGAGTCAGTGTTTTTGAAAGAACCAATTTCTCACTCTCGCATGAAATAATGACTTTATGGATAAGTTCAAAAAAATATTTTGTATCGTCAACATTTACCGGATAATATTTCGTAACCACATGCCCATTACATTTATCGTAACAGTATGGAGATATGCCGCTATCCAAAAAAAATGAAATGAGCTCTTCATCGGCTTTGACGTAAAAGTCGTCGTGAATTACTTTTCCGATCAAATTGCCATTGATAAAAACCCCATAACTACCAAACAACGTTATGTACTTAGCTTCACCTACTCTTTGAAGTAAGTTTAAGCATTTTTTTAGAAACTCTTTATTCATTGATAGAACTATTTTTAATTAGGATGGGACTATTGCGTTACCAAGGCTTTCTTTCCATTTATTGATGATAACGCCTTATTATAGCTTTGATTATAAGTTGTTTTTTTAAGTTCAGAGTTATCACTCGATTGACGTATTATATCGTCACTTTGTTTCAACAATACTCTAACTTGATTTTTCCCAAAACCTTCAGGCCAAATTTCTCCAAGGTACTCTACTATCTTAGTCCTAACAGATACAAGAGTTGGGTACTTCCTAGAAATTTCTATATAAATAGGAAGTGACTCTTTATTTGAAAGGCTTTTAATTAGATTATATTTATCGTTCAACCATGTACTTTTCTTTTCTTCGATCTCCAATATACTCTCCATCAAAAGGTTCATAGAGTCTAATATTATTTCACTGTTAAGGTCATTCTTATTTTCTACCACACAAGTCTCAAATGCTTTGATCAACATTAAGGATATTTTTTTGCACTCGTTGTCATAAGAGCAATGGGACAATAGCCACACAAAATACAAAACGTCATAGAAATGGAAGCGACACTCTCCCTTACTTGTAATTTTATAAGATGAATTGAGCAAGCTAACAAAGTCATCATACTTACCTTGAACCAATAATACGTGGGCTGAGATAATATCAATTTGTAATTGTAAATCTTTTGAGCGTTGATCTATCGATAGCAATTCAGCCATTAACCTTTCAATCTCAAGTAGACTAGAAGCTGATTCTTGATTTTCAGAATATCGCATTAGCATTCGTCTAATAAGATTTATTTTCATCCAGTTATTACTCCTGAATGTATCATTATTGCACTGGACATATTTCTTATAAAAATCTAGGGATGAAGAGTAATCTCCAACAGATAAAGACAAATTTGATATCACAAGCTCTCGCTCTGAGTTGCCTTTGGTCAAATTATTTGCAGCTTGAAGGTGTGTAATACTTGCCGGAATGTTGTGGGAAAGAACTTCGATACTTGCTATTTCTTTCAACGCACTAACATTGTTAGGATCCCGCTCGACAATACTCTCAACAACCTTCCTTGCTTTGTTAATTTCTCCGAGGTTTTTCATAGAGTTAGATATTCCTAGCTTGACCCAATCAGAGTCATTACTAGCAGACAATTCTGAATAAAATGATTGAGCTTGCTCCCAGAGCTGCATGAGTCTAAGAAATCTACCCTTTTCTCTCATAATGTGTGTGTAATAGCTTGGGAAGAAAGGCAATATTTGATCGCATGCAGCGATGCCTTGAGAAAAATCTCCAAGAGCTCTTGCAACATAGATGTCTTTCATCGCTTGTTTACGCTTAAGTCCTTGAATAACCCTAGTCTTCAAAAACGACTGATTAAACGGCTTCAATAGGTAATCATCGGGCTCTAGCTCTACCAATGCGTTAACAGTTTCAAGTGATGAGTCACCTGTTATAACGATGAATAAAGCATCACTTTTTAAGCAATCAAAATGTTTCATTTCTTCGAAAACTTGCTTACCGTCAAGCGTTGAGTAGAAATTGTAGTCACATATAACTAAATCAAAAACTTCTCTTTTTGCTATAGATATGCCAGTCTTCGGGCTTTGAGAGAAGAAAATACTTTTTTCGTTAAATCCTATTTTCGATAGCATCCCTCGCATACTATTCAACACTACATTTGAATCATCAAGTATTAATACTTTTAGCTTTGAAACGTCCATCACTTAATCTTTTAGAAAATAAAGCAGTAACGTACGTAGGAAAAGTGATTATTTACAGTAAAAAACCGCAATATAAGTATAATTTATATCAATAATTTTTCTTTATCTTCAAACATTCTCGAGTCCGATAGCTTAAGTACTGTTTCAAAGTCATTAGCCTCTTCGGAAAAAGCTATACCACAAGAAATAGAAACAACTTGCCCTTTCAAAACTTCGGACAGAGAAAGTGAACTATGCAACCGTTCAATAATCATATCTAGTTTTCCAACATCACAATTGCCAATAACAATAACCAAAAATTCATCCCCACCTAATCTAAATATCAGGTCCTCTTCTCTAAAGTTATTTTTCAAAGCTGATGCGATTATTTTTATCGCATCATCACCAACTTTATGTCCGTAGTTATCATTAAAGTATTTAATTCTATTACCGTCTATAGATATCAAAGCATATTTTGTGTGACTAAACTTTATTTTTCTATACTCGTCAAAATAATTTCTGTTATATACCCCTGTCAAACTATCGATAGAAGACTGAATCTTAACTCTATCAAGGTGAGCTTTATGCTTATGCTTAATTTTTACATTATAGACAGATAAGAAGATTAAGAATAAAATCGCTAAAAGTTTAGCTAAATCTCTTTCATCTAGGATCAATAAAAGTGGTATTTTTACATCATAGTTTATCTTGATTCCATTTCTTTCAAAAGATTCCTTAAGCTTAATCGAAAATATAGAGTCTAATTCCTTTTTGGGTCTCAAATAGATTTCTTTATTTGATGTTAGATCAAAATTGTCAATTCTGAAGTTAAATAAAGATGAAAAATACGAACTAGTTGGTACATCATATTTAATAAAATACACAAAAGTATTGTTAGCATATTTTATAGGAATATAAATTGTAACTATCGATTTTGAGTTCCAATAGTAGCTATTGCTAACTTTGATCCCATTATCATAATACTGATTATTAACATATCGATCGGTACAAATTTTTATGGCCCTACAAAGATCAGTGAAAGGAATAGGGGCAACAATATCCTGATATGGAGAAGAACTTATAAAAATTTCATCTTCAGGAAAAGCAATACCAAAATTACGAAAGTTAATACGTGAATGAAAGCCATCAAAAATATTTTTTGTAATTATCTTCTGTTGTTCATTTAGATCGTAGAAGTTGTTGTGATAATAAAAATTCTTCATATCAATATTATCTGGTATTGATGAATCAATGCTATAATTAGAATCATCTGACAAATATAAAGCATCAGCTAATACTTAGTTAGTATACAAAGTAAAAGTGTTAAGAACTAACTCCAGTTCATGTTGAACTTCCGTTCGTTTCTTGCTTAAGTCAAGGATAAATAAGCTAAGCACTATTAACGTTGCAAACACGATTTGGCTATTTAAAGTAAGCTGTTTAATGATTGATTTTGACATTGTTTAAATCTTAAAATTAATTTGACAACGAAATACGTCCTTTAAAGTCACTAGTTAGCACTTTCTTGCTTGGGAACTTTTGGAAAATATAGACTTTACTCCCTACGATCTTAAATTTATAAAACAACATCTTGTAGCCTTCAGATATTCGGTTATATCGGTCACTTGTATTTTCATCAACTCCGCCTTGAACTCTTTTCCTATTGTAGACCAAGTATATAACTTGTTCACCAAACACTAATTGCCTTCCCTCAACTTTCCATGTAGATAGAATTTTACTATCACCTTCTCGATGATAATGTAAAGCGACTACTTTTCCTCGATAACAACTCAAAAATGTCTCTCGATTATTGTCCGTTACCATATCGGTGAGTTGATAAGAACAACCAGCTCCATTAACCAAACCATACATAAAAAATGAAACTGTGATCGAAAACATGAACAAAGAAATAACTAATAATTTATTCAACATCATCAGCCACCTCGACATACTCGTCTAAAGATGCAAAATATATTTTACTATTTTTGTTAAATTTTATTTTTCCTAAGTCACTCTCTTGTGAGGTTTGATAGCAAACTTCATTATTAAATATTGACTCACACTTCACATAAACCCACGACATTGAAAAATAGAAAATAAATATGCTGGAAAACGAAATCAAAAACGAAATCAAACCAATCTTTATAATTTTTCCATTTTTATATTTCTCGGTTTTATTATTTGAAATTTCATTACCTATCTGAGTCTTATCAATCGCAAATATTTCTGAGATCGGCACATCAGCATCGCTTAAGACAATCTTATAGCCTCTTTTAGGCTCATTAACTATCTTTATACCTCCGAGCTTAAGAATTTTTCTCAAGTTTGAAATAGCAACAGCTAAAGAGTTAACTCCTATCGAGTTATCTTCACCCCAACCGGCTAATTCGAGATCCTTTCTAGGTATTAATGAGTCAATATCACTATGAAGTTTTTTAAGAATATTAGCTTCCGGTAAAGTAATGACATAGTCCATTCCATCAGGCATCTTCAAAGTGGCATTTTGAGAAATCTCCAACTCAAAAGTACCTATGTGAATAAGCTCCATTTTTGACTCCAACTTACAACCCCAACTTATTATAGTTCTTTTTATTATTTATGCTTTACCTAGTTAAGAATGCTAGTCACTGTAAACCTTTGACCTCCCTTCCTTACAAAGTACTCTTCTAGCCAATGCTGTTCGTGTTCTGAAATCCGAAAGGTGCAATGGACATTTTTCTCTATCACAAGTTCATTGTCACACATGTCTAAAAGAGACTGGACTGACCTAGCTATAAGAGTAGCCCTTGTAGGTGCTACCTCGGCCATTCGGCGCTCAGTTACAATACCATTTAACTTTCCCATGCTCGCTCTCCCGAGTTTTTACAAATTAAGCTTAAGTTATATAAGGAGTGCATTAGAAGAGGAATACTATAAAAATCATAATGAAAATATATAATTTATAGTCAAAATATGCGATTAATGTGATAGAAATCGCACCCAATTGATAAATTAGCCAGTTAATCAATTCACCTTTATTAACATTCAAATCAAGTACTTATGAAATCAGCTGTACATTTCGTCGTCAAAAAAGACGTCAAAAACGTCAATTTCAATAATCAAGCCAAATGGTATGTATAGCTTTTCTATATGACTCATCAATTTAGAGCTCGCTACTATATAAAACTAGCCCAACATTTCGACCCTAAGTTTTGCGATAGTCCAGCCCAAAGAAAACATATAACATGAGAAAAATAGGTAAAATCGCCAATCCTAATTTTATCGTTCCTGGGTCATTCGAGCTCGAAATAATCATGATATCTGCGAAGCTCAGTAAAACGATCACTCCTTCGAACACTAAACCAGCGACCATATTTTCTTTCGGTATAGCGTAGATGCTCTCGACATAGAAATTACCTTTCTCCTCTCATCCATATTCAATCAAGTACACTCGTATAATGTTAAAGGGCGTTGTTGCCTAAATTAGTTGAACCTTTTCCAAGTCCTGTGATCTGATCATTT